>NZ_SCOG01000055.1:0-1110 GCF_005502545.1 Microbacterium sp. Beta | reverse complement strand
TGTGATGTCCAGGCAGGTTGTTTTCGATTCTGCTGATGGGCGGGGCTCCGATCGCGGAGTGGTGCCTGTGATGATTGTAGAAGTGCAGCCAGCCCGGGAGTGCTTTGCGGCGCTCAGTCTCTGAGGGATAGAGCTTCGCGTATGCCCAGCCGTCGGCGAGGGTGCGGTGGAAGCGCTCGATCTTCCCATTCGTTTGTGGACGGTAAGGCCGGGTCTTCTTCGCCGTGATCCCAAGATCGATGCAGGCATCGCGCCAGGCGTGAGACTTGTAGGCCGAGCCGTTGTCCGAGAGGACGCGCTCGACAGTGACACCGCGGTCGGCAAACCAGGACACCGCTCGGCGGAGAACACCGATCGCGGTGTCCGCTTTCTCGTCGGAGCAGATCTCGGCGTAAGCGACGCGGGAGTGGTCGTCGATGACGGTGTGCACGAACGCAGTGCCGAGCCTCGGCTCGTAACGATGGTTCCTGCTCTTGGTGCGGGTGGCGGTGGCCTCTCGGTTGCGTTCGCCTTGGACGCGGCCGACGAAGCGCCAGCCGCCGCCGTCGGGGATGTTGCCGAACTTCGTGACGTCGACGTGGATCAGCGATCCGGGATGATCGTGCTCGTAGCGGCGGATTTGCTCCCCATTGACCCTGTCGATATGGCTGAGCCGGTTGATGCGGCAGCGCACCAGGACCGCGTGGACGGTCGAGGCGGGCAGACCGAGTTCGCCAGCGATCTGAACCGCGCCGAGACGCCGCCGCCACCTCGCTTTCACGATTTTCTTGACCTGCGGCAGCGGGGTCTTCGTCGGCATCGATCGCGGGCGACTCGAACGATCAGCCATCCCAGCAGGTCCCTCCAGGCGCAGCCTGGCCGCCCAATTCCGGGCGGTCACGGGCGAGACCATGAACATCTTCGCCGCGACCTGCGGCGGCCAGTGATCCTCGACGATCAGGCGCGCCAGTCGAAGCCGGGCGCGTGGGGTCAGGGCAGCGTTAGCGTGGGACACGAGGGCCTCCTGGTTCCTGAAGCGGTTGAACTCAACAGCTCCACTTCACAACCGGAGGCCCTCACCTCTCAGCTCTTCACGGCCGTGTCGCCGAAACAACGTCCCTGGACATCACA
>NZ_SCOG01000054.1:0-1315 GCF_005502545.1 Microbacterium sp. Beta | reverse complement strand
CTAGGGCGTGTTGATCAAGAGGTTCCGCTCCTCGGTGGGTGAGTCTTGAACGGTGACGCGACAGGAGATCTCTGACGAGGTGTGGGCCGTGATGGAGCCGTTGATGCCGACGGTGACCGGTCGGTCGCGGCCGTGGACGGATCACCGGCTCGCTATCGAGGGGATGGCGTGGAAGTACCGGACCGGTGCGCCGTGGCGTGACGTTCCGGAACGGTTCGGGAAGTGGAACTCGATCTACAAGCGGTTCAACCGGTGGGCCGGGGACGGCACCTGGCAGAAGCTGCTCACCGAGGTGCAGAAGCAGGCCGACGCCGCTGGGGAAATCGACTGGGTCGTCTCGATCGACTCCACGATCGCGCGCGTGCATCAGCACGGCACGACCCTCGCCCGGGACACAGGGGGCTGTGCCGAATCACAAGAATCCGTGGTCCGAGCCGCCTGATCACGGGATCGGACGCTCCCGCGGCGGGCTGACGACCAAACTGCACCTGGTCTGCGACGGCCGCGGCCGGCCGCTGAGCATGATGATCACCGCCGGGAACATCAACGACACCACGATGATGAGCGCGGTGCTGGAGAACATCCGCGTTCCCCGCGACGGGAAGGGCCGCCCCCGCACCCGCCCCGACCGGGTGCTCGCCGACAAGGGGTACCCCTCAAGGGCGAACCGCGCCTGGCTCCGCGACCGGAGGATCGCGGCGACCATCCCCGAGCGGGACGACCAGATCGCGCACCGCCGCAAGAAGCCGGGCCGGCCGATCGCTTTCGGCGACAAGCAGAAGGAACGCTACAAGGGACGCAACGTCGTAGAACGCTGCTTCAACCGTCTCAAGCAGTGGCGCGGCATCGCGATGCGCTCGGACAAACTCGCCCGCAACTACCGAGCCGCCGTCAGCCTCGCCGCGGCGCTGATCTGGATCAAGACCGATCTCCGCTGAGCGCTTCGCGCTCCTGCAGCGTGCGCTCAAGCTGTCCCACCGTCGGCGCACCCGCAAAGCCGCGCTCGGTCAGATAGACCCTGCACGCCAAGTCGGCAGTGTTCCCCTGGGACGGGAACAAGTCCTGACCGTCCAGAAGAATCGTGGGCGAGCCCGCGAAACCAGAGCTCACCGCCTCAGCCTCGGTGCGGATCAACACGAACTCCACCGGAACATCGCCCCGTCCGATCGAGTCGAGCACCAGCCGTACTCGATCGCCCGCCTCCTGCCAATTCGGGCAATCCTCGATATGCAGCACCTGGATCTCCACACGCCCATTCTCCCACGCAACTCGCGGCGGCTGGCCACCCCGCACCTTCTTGATCAACACGCCCTAG
>NZ_SCOG01000053.1:0-1442 GCF_005502545.1 Microbacterium sp. Beta | reverse complement strand
GTTCCGTATCGAGACCCACCCTCGGATGCGCGTTAGAGCGTGGGTCTGGGCGATGAGCGTGGGTCTGGGCGATGAGATGGCGTGAGGACGGGCGCACTCCCGCCGAGACCCACGCACCCCTGCGAGACCCACACCTGGATGCGCGTTAGAGCGTGGGTCTGGGCGATGAGCGTGGGTCTCGGTGACACCAGGGGGCTCGGCGAGCACGAGTGCAGCGTGCGTCAGGGGCGGAGGCCGAACGCACGGAGCCGCGCACCGAGAGCATCCGACGTGACGATGTCCTCGGATCCCCAGCGGACGATCCGCCACCCGGTGACTCCGCGGATCGCATCCTCCCGACGCTTCTCCGCGAGCACCACGGCCTCCGCCGACATCCCTGTGCGCAACGTCGGATCGAGGTACTTTCCTCGCCCGTCGAACTCGCCGAACGTCCGCGCTCCCCGAAAGGCGAAGTCGAGCGAGTACTCCTCGCCGTGCGGTCCGGTGACGCGCGACTGCAGATCGACCTCGGTGAACCCGAGACGGTGAAGGTGCAGACGACTCACGCTCTCTCCGGGCAGCTGAGCGCGGCCATCTGAGAACGCGATCACCTCTCGGGCCTGACGGATGCCACGGTTCGAGAGGGTATGCGCCCGCCTCCCGAGTTCACTCCGCCACTCTGCGGCAGCCGCATGGTCCTGGTCGTGTCGCCGGACCGCCATGCGCCGTAGCGCCGCGTCGGCGACGGCGATCGCCGCTTCGGGCGTGAGCCGGCATGCCAGATCGAGCACGGTCCTCTCGAGCGAGGTGCATCGGATGCCTTCGACTTCCACGAGGTCGCTATCGCGGAGAGTGAGATCGTGCCTCGCGACACCCCACTTCACTCTGCTGCGACTCGTCGGACCGAGAACAGCGTGAACGTGGGTCGGCGAGGTCCGATAGAGCGGAAGCCCGTGGATGACGGCCGCCGAAGCGAAGCAGAATGTGGCACGGCCACCGGCGGATTCCCGGTGCACGGCGAGCACCTTCAACAGATGACGACTCTCGTCCCAGAGCTGCTCCCACTCCACTGAATCCGCGTACCAGCCGCGACGCACTCGCACGATCGAGCCGTCGTCGACCATGGCCCGGAGCTCGCGCTCCGTCACCCCTCGAGCGAGCACATCACTTCTGGCGAGAAGGAGCCGGCACGCTTCCTCGATGGTGATGGTCCTGCGCATGCATTCGATCCTCACCCTTCCCGCAGCCCATCCACGCTGCGATGACCAGCGCTTGCCGGAAGTGCGGACAACTCGCTTCACATCCACGCTGTGCAGAACAACAGTCGGCGGTGCACCTGCCTACCTGGCAGTCCCCGGACCCATGCCTATCGTCGAGACCCATGCCCCCGAGCGACTGCGGGCGTGGGTGTCGGCGACAGCCTTGGGTCTCGACGATAGGCATGGGTCCGGGGACTGCCAGGT
>NZ_SCOG01000052.1:0-4680 GCF_005502545.1 Microbacterium sp. Beta | reverse complement strand
CCCCAACCCGTGCCGGCGCCCCCGCCACCCGAGAGCCCGCGCCCGTCCAGGCCTAACCATCGCTCGAGAAGGAGACACACCATGTCCCACGACCACGACCACGACCACTCCGGGCACGACCACACGCACGGGCACGACCATGGAGGACACGAGCATGGTGCGCACGAGCATGGTGCGCACGAGCATCACCATCACGAGCCGCCAGCGGGGGCGACGAACCTGGTGACCTGTCCGGTGATGCCCGGCAACCAGGTCGACCCGGCCTGGGCCGAGCAGCGCGGCCTGTTCCGCGACTACCAGGGCAGCCGGTACTGGTTCTGCTGCGCCGAGTGCGGGCCGCTGTTCGACGCCGACCCGGCCCGCTACGCGCACGCCGCCTGACCGGCCAGATAACCCGGTCGGAGATAGAGGGTGGACACGGCGGTCGGGCTGGTGCAGGCGTACCTGCGGGTCAACGGCTACTTCACCGTCGCCGAATACCCCGTGCTGGACGCCACCGGTCCCGGCGGTCCCCGCACCATCACCGACCTGGACATCCTCGCCGTACGGCTGCACCGCGCACCGGGAGCGTCCGGGACCGTCGACGCACCGCTGGACCCGGCCCTGGGCGCCGGGGGCGGAGCGGACATGATCCTCGGCGAGGTCAAGGAAGGCCGCCCGCACCCCAACCCGGCGATGCGGGACCCGGCCGTGCTGGAAGCCGCGTTCACCCGGTTCGGGTGCTGCGCCCCGACCGATGCCGCCCGGCTGGTCGCCGAACTGCTGGAAACGGGACGGACGGTGGCGCCGGAAGGGCACACGATCCGCACGGTCGTGTTCGGCAACCCCACCTCCCCGCCCGGGGCGGGGGCGCCGTGGCACACCGTCCCGTTCGCCCGGGTGCTGCGCTACCTCGAAGACCACCTCAGCGCGCACTGGGGCATCCTCGGCCGCACCCAGATCAAGGACGACACCCTCGCCCTGCTGGCCCTACGGGAGAAGGCCCACCGCGCCGCGACCGGCGCCTCCCGCCAGGGCACGGACCGGTAGGGCGGGTCATGGCGGGGGAGCGTGTGCACACGCAGGGGGAGCCGGTGTGGGTGCGCACCCGTGACGAGCGCGCCCTGTAAACGATGGTGCTGCCCGCCCCGGCCGGGACCCCCGGGGCGCCGACGGTGGTGTTCGAGGCGGGATGGGCGGCGACCCGCTCCACCTGGGCGTTGCTGCAGACCCGGGTCGCCGCGTTCACGCGGGCCGTGGTGTATGACCGGGCAGGGCTGGGCCGGTCCGCCCCGGATAGTGCAGGGCGCACCCTGGACCGGATGGCCGACGACCTGAACGATTTGCTGGACGGCCTCGAGCCGAGCAGCGGGTTCGTGCAGGTGGGGCATTCCGCGGGCGGCCCGATCGTGCGGCAGGCAGCAGACCGGCCGCCCGGACCGGGAGGCCGGTCTGGTGCTGGTGGATCCGACCGACGAGGCAGCGACCCAGCAGTTCGGTGTGCCGTTCCGGGTCGGGGAGAAGATCGTGATCGCCGTGGAGTGGGTGCTGGCACGGGTGGGGTTGCTGGAGCGGTTCTTCCGGTTCCTCGGGGAGGGGATGCCCGAGGATGTGCGGGCGGATCTTCACCGGGAGGCGTTCCGGCCCGCGGTGGTGGTCACCCAGGGTCGGCAGGCGCGCACGTTCCTCACCGAGCTGCACGCCTGGCGCGGCGACCCGCCGGTGCTGCCCGATGTCCCGGTCACCGTCATCTCCGGCAGTCTCGCGGACGGGATGCCGCGACGGGTCCGGGATGCCGCGACCGCCGCCGGGCGGTATCGGGCCGCACAGTCCCGGCAGGGCCGGCACGTGGTCGCTGCCCGCTCCGGCCACTACATCCCCGCCACAGAATCGGACCTGATCGCTGCGGAGATCCGCCGCCTCGTCCTCCCGCCCGTCGGATAGCCCCGGGTTGTCTGGCGGGCATGCCTGGTCAGGCCACGGCAGGGGGGCGTCGCCGCCGGGCGATCGCACCGGTGAGGGCGAGACCACCCAGCCCACCCCATAGGGTGACAGTGGAAACGCCTTGCCCGATGAGGACGGCGGGGGTGAGCCCGGCGCGCAGGTCGGTGTCGGCGATCATCGCCCCGGCCTGTCCGGCGGGCAGACCGGTGAGGGTGCTGCCGTCGGGGCGGATGATCTGGCTGGCGCCGACGGTGGAGACGTTCACCACGGTGCGGCCGGTCTCCACCGCGCGGATTCTGGCGACCGCGAGCTGCTGCAGGTTCTCGTCCGTGCCGCGGAAGTCGGCATTGTTGGTCTGGAACACCAGCAGCTCCGCGCCGGCGGTGACGCTCTCGGCGATGACTTCGTCGTAGATCACGTCGAAGCAGATCGCCAACCCCACCGGCACGTCGCCGACGGTGACCATGGGCAGGTCGGTGCCGTGCGCGTAGTCGCGTTGCAGCAGCCCGACCAGGTCGGGGGCGAGCAGGGTGTAGAACGCCCGGTCGGGCACGTACTCGCCGAACGGCACCGGGTGGCGTTTCGCGTGCGTCTGCACCTGCTCCCGCTGCGGCGTGGCACCGGTGGTGGCCGGGTCCCACAGGAACGACGTGTTGTAGATGTTGCCGCCCGCCGTGGTGGCCGCGTTCGCCAGCAGCGGGGCACCTGCCCGGGTGCTGATGCCGGTGAGGTACTCCGCCAGCCACGGGGTCTGGAACGGGTCAGCATCCAGCCCTTCCGGCCACACCACCAGATCCACATCCGCGTCGAGCACCGGGCCGGTCGCGTCTCCCTGCGCCCGGGCGATCGCCCCCACGGTGCGCTGGTCGAAGTACCCGGACGGGCCGTTGCCTTGCACCGCCCCGACCCGCATCGTCCCGGCCGGTGTGGTGGGAAACGCCGGGACCAGGACCAGCATCAGGGTGGTGACGGCGGGTACGGCGGCGGGGAACGGGCGACGCCACCGGCCGGTCCGGATGGTTTCGATCGCGGCGGCGACGGTGAAGACCATCAGGAAGGTGAGCCCGCTCACCCCGACCCAGGACACCGTCTGAACGAGGGGGCTGTCGGCTTGGGTGATCCCGAGCCGCGCCCACGGCAGCCCCCCGTACGGCCAGGCGCCCAGCAGCACCTCCCGGCCCGTCCACAACGCGGCCAGCAGGCCCGGCAGCAGGAGCAGGCGTCCGACCGGGCCGGGGGCGGCGCGCGGCACCCACCGGTAGGCGAGTGCCAGCGGGATGATCCCGACCGCGGTCAGGGTCCCTTCCACCACGGTCAGTGCCGCCCACGGCACCGGCCCGAGATACCGGGTCGTCCAGGACACCAGCAGCCCGAAGAACAGCAACCCGAACACCGCCCCGACCGCCACCGCCCCCCACACGCTCCGGCCGATCAGGGCGAGAAGCAGCAGCCCGGTCGCGGCGAACGCGGCCGGCCAGAATCCCACCTCCGGGTAGGCGAGATCCATCAGCACCGCCGCGGCTGCCGCGACCGGCAACGCCATCGCCAACGGCATCACCGCCCGGGCGCGGCGGTTCGGCGGGGTGGGTTGGGGGCGTCCGTGCGGGTCCTGGAGGGTCGTCGGGGTGGCGGTCATGGCCGGTCCGCGATGGTGCGGGCGATTACGGCGGCGTCCCGGGACACCCCGGCGAGGGTGTCCGCTCCGGGGCGGCTGTGGGCGGGGATCCCGGCGACGAACAAGCCCGGCAGCCCGGTCATCGCCGGGCGGGACCGGGCTGCGGTCGCCTCGGCGGGGAGCCAGTCCTCGCCGGGGTCGTACCCGGTGGCGAGGATTACCGAGTCCGGGGCGAGGGTGCTGCCATCGGCGAACGTGACCTGCCCGCCGTCCGCGCCGGTCACCGCCGGGGCGACCGCCACACCCGCGTGACGCAGCGCATGGTAGCTGTCGCCGAACACCGGCTGCACGGCGGGTGGGCGACCCAGCCAGGACGAGCCTGCCCGGGCGTGGACGGGGAAGGTACGGGCGGGTCGGTGCGGCCGTCGGGTGCGGACCGCGAGGGTGACCTCGTGGGAGGCGGACAGCTCTCGCGCCAGCTGCACCCCGCTGTTCCCTCCGCCGACGATCAGCACCCGCCCGGTGGGCACCTGCCGGGGGAACTGGTAGTGGGCACTGTGCAGCACCACCCCGGGCACCCGCAGCTGCTGCGCCCACGCAGGGATGCGGGGGTGGGTGGCGGCGCCGGTCGCGCACACCACGTTGCGGGTCTGCACGTCGCCCTCCGCGGTCTGCAGCTGCAGCACCGACCCGTGACCGCGGTGTTCCACCCCGACCACACGCAACCCCCAGAACGGGTCCACCCCCAGGGTGTGCTGCACCTGGTCCAGGTAGTTCGCGATCTCATCGGCCCGGGGATGCTCGTGCGGGTCCAGCGGCAGCGGCCGGAGCGGAAGCGTGCTGTGGCGGGCGTCGGACAGCAGCCGCATCGAATGCCACCGGGACGCCCAACTGCGTTGCCGGTCCGTGGCGGCGTCGACGACCACGAACTCCTGCTGCGGCCGGAACCCCAACCCGATCAGCGCGGCGGCCACCGCGAGCCCGGCCTGCCCGGCCCCGACGATGATCGCCCGCCGATGCGTCAACCCCGACCGCATCACCACCCCCTCCCCGCACAAGAGGGCCGGGGCGGGAACGGACGGAGGATGATCGCGCCGGCGCCGCGGCGGGACGGGGCCGGACGGGGCCGAGCGGGGCCGGGT
>NZ_SCOG01000051.1:0-4968 GCF_005502545.1 Microbacterium sp. Beta | reverse complement strand
CCTAGGGAACACCATCTTCAAGCTCCCGGGGGATGTCGAGGTGGCCGTGAACGCCAAGACGCAGCAGGCGACGACCGACATTCAGCGAGTTGGGGATGCGGCCAACAGCGTCCCGGATGCCGAGATCAACGCCCGAGTCAACGGCCTGAACCAGGTGCGGGTTGACCTCGATGCCCTGACCCGTTCTCGCACCGTGTCCATCACCGCGAAGCTCAACACACAGTTTGCTCAGACCATGGGGTGGGACAAGTGACCACGACCATCACGTACGCGAGCGGCACCATCACCGCCTACATGTCGAGTTTCGAGGGAGACACGCCCCTGCGCTCGATCGTCCACACGATCCTCGGACGCCCCGACCCGGACATCACCAAGCGCCCTTCAGGGCTCCGGAAGGGAACCCTGAAGCTCGTGTTCGAGACGGGCGCTGCAGCCGTTGCCGCGCGTGCGGTGCTGGCCGTCACCCAGCCACTCACCCTGTCCAACTCAGGCGTGGACGAGGTGTCGATGCAGTTCGTCGTTGCTGGCGGCGACCTGGGGCAGGTGCTCAGCAGCGGCGGCGTGTGGTCCCTTGAGGTTCCGTATCAGGAGATCTCGTGACCACCTTCAGCGAGCACGTCTACACAGCCCGCATTCTCGATGCCGGCGGAGACATCACCCTGTCTCTCGACGAGAACACCGGCGGGAACATCACCCTGGATGCGGCGGCGATCCCTCATGTGAAGTCATCGGTTCCGGTGGCAGTGGAGGACGCGCTTGAGCTCACGAAGATGGACCCGCGAGACTCTCGACGTGTGGTCCTGACCGCCGCCCGTGATGGCGGAACCACGAGGACGTTCGACCTCGGCATCCGTGAGGCGGCCCCGGACCGGGCGGGCGGAACGGTCACGCTCACGCTCGCGTCTGATGAGGCGCTGGTGATGGACTACGCGCAGCTCGTCGACGACAACGGCCCGCGCGCCTACCAGGCGTCGCTGCGCGCGGTGTGCGACTACGTGCTCGAGAAGGTCACGGGCCTGGCACCGAACCGGGCGCAGAACCCGCGAGCGACGACCACCGCGCAGTGGACGGCAACGCAGTCCGGCGCGGGATTGCCGACGTTCACCACGGCCTCGACGCCGGGCCTGAACGTTGGCGGCGAGGGCATCGACACGTTCGTGCGAGCGCAGGCGACCGCGGACAGCACCTATCTGGATGTGCGTGGCCTGACGACGAACAACGTCCTGGTGGCCCCGCTCGGCTCGTCGATCACGGTTTCGTCGTGGGTGCGCCCGTCGTCGATCGGTGCGCCGTTGGGGCGGGTGTATGTGCAGCAGTATGCCGGTGGAGTGTTGCTCGGCACGCAGGATGCCGTGGTGCCGGTCGCGTCCGGGCAGTTCACGCGGGTGAGTCTCACGGTGACCCGGATGGCTGGCGCGGATCGGGTTGTGCCGATCTTCCGTGTGACCGGTGTCGCCCCGACCGGCTCGCGCCTGGACGCGACGGGGTTTGTCACGGAGCAGACGTCCCGGCTGGGCACGTACCGGGATCGGGTGCTCGCACCGGGCACGGTCGATGCGGACGCTACCGCGATCTGGGGTGTGAAGAACCTGTTCCCCGATCCGTCGGTGGAGAACGCCACCCCGGCTTTCGCGGGCGATGTGGGCGCGCCCAACGTGGTCCGCGACGGTGCCACGTACGCACCCCCGTACCAGGGCTCCTACCTCCTGCGCGTGCAGGCCACCGCGACCACGGGCCTTTCCATCGGGCAGATCACCCCGATGGGCGTCAGCGCCGGGGCAACCTACACCGCCTCCGCGTACCTGCGCTCCTATGCGGGGAACACGAAGCAAGCGCGCATCATCATCCGGTGGACCGGCCCGTCGGGCAACTTCATCCGAGACGAACAGTCCGCCTACGTGATGACCTCCGCGACTGCGTGGACCCGGTACGTGCTCACCTCCCGCGCCCCGGCCGGTGCGTCGGGTGCGCGGGTATTCATCGAGTGGGCGGGCGCGCACGCGGTCGGGAACCTGCATTTCGTCGACGGGGTGATGTTCCACGAGGGCAACGAGGCCATCCCGCTGTTCACCGGCGGCACGCCCACCGACGCCTACACGTACGCGTGGGACAAGGACGTGAACGCCTCCGCCTCGACCCGCACCCCAACGAGTGTCGAGCGGCTGCCGGAGTCGCTGCTCTGGCGGGCCGGGGTGTCAGGGATGGCGTTCCTGGAACCGCTGCTGAAAGCGGCAGGGCTCCGCCTTGTGTGTGACGAGCAGCGGCGGTGGACGCTCCGCGCGGCCGACTACCGGGCGACCGGCAACCAGACCTACCGGTACGCGGTGAACATCGAGACCGCCGACGAGAAGCTCTCCCGCGAGGACGACGCCTGGTGTGACGCCGCGGTCTACGTCTACACGTGGACGGACAGCAGCGGCATCGAGCAGACCCGCACCGACGCCTTCGCCCTCACCACCCCTCCCACGAAGGTGCTGCGCGTCGAGCTCCGGGACACCGTGTATCCCGGCCCCGGCCGCGCGGAGAACATCGTGCGCCGCGCACAGGGCCGAGGGCGCACCGTGACCGTCTCCGCGATACCGACCTGGGACGAGCGCACCGACCAGTACCTCAGCATCCTGCTCGAAGGCACCCCGATCCAAACCGGCCTCGCCTCCACCGTCCGCTACGACCTCGCCACCGACACCGTGACCGTCTCGGCGCGCACCGTCGACACCCCCGCCGGGGCGATTGACCTCGCCATCGGAACCATCGACGGCGGCTCCGCCGGAACCATCGACACCGACACCTGACAGGAGACGACATCATGCCTCTCACTCCCACACCCGGCACGGACGCGGCCCTCGCAAACATGCCGCTCGTCCCCGGCACGGGGCTCCGCTCCGACCTCGACGAGTACATCAACCAGACGCGCGACTTCATCGCAGGCGGCCCCGCGAACTGGAAGCCCGGCGTCACCCTGCCCGCCTCGAAGATCGGAAGCGGATCCGTTCCCGTCGCGAACGGCGGCACGGGCGCGACGACCGCGGCGACCGCACGGACGAACCTCGACATCACCGCGGGCAACACGAAGTCCGGGCCGACCGGCGCATCCAACGTGCAGGCCGACCTCGACTTCCTCAGCGCGAACAAGGCCTCCACCGGCGACGTGGCCGCGAAGGCGAACCAAGCAGACCTGGACTATGTGCAGGCCGGGAACATGAAACCCGACGTGTACAACCGCAGCATCACCGGCACCCGCCGCGCGCTCTGGGTCCAGGACAACGGCCTCATCGGATACGCCGCCTCGACCGAACGGTACAAGAAGTTCATTCGCCCTCACGAGGTCACGGACGAGCAGATCGCGATGCTCACCCTCGTGTCCTACCAGTGGCGCGCCGCGGTCGCCGAGGACGACCGCCGAGAGGTCGGCCTCATCGCCGAGCGCCTCGTCGACGCGGGCCTCGAATGGGTCGTGTTCTTCAACGAGGAGGGCACCCCCGAGGGCATCAACTACGAGATGATCGGCGTCGCACTGCTCCCCGCCGTGCAACGCCTCCTGACCCGCGTCGCCGCGCTGGAGGCCCGAGAATGAGCCCGCTGGACATCATCCCCATCCCCGGCCATCCCGGCAAGCACGCGCGCCGCGTCATCGTCGAGGCATGGCAGGCCGCCGGCCGCCCACCGATCAACAGTGCCCTCCGGTTGTACGACGAGCAGAAGTACTTCTACGACGGATGGGTCGACCGGATTCCCGGATTCAACCCGGCCGACAACCCCGACGACGAGACGCAGCAGCTCGCCCACGTACGCGGCGTGGCCCTCGACATCGACCCGACCCCCGACCGCGTGCGTCGCCTCGCCGCGGCCGGACTCATCCGCCCATTCTCATACGAGCCGTGGCACTGGACCGTCCCCAACGTTCGCACCTATCCGATCGCCCGCATCATCCCGACCACCGCCGGGGGACTCGCCCCCGACACCGACACCATTCAGGAGGAAGACATGCCCAACGGCTACTACGCAAAAGGCGACAAGTCCGCCGAGGTCTACTGGATCGACCAGACCACCGGAAAGCGCCGCAAGGTGCCCAAGGGCGAACTCACCGCAGCGCAGGCGTTCAACGTCGCCACCGGCGGCAAGTTCGGCGCCGGCCATGTCGCCGTGATGCCCCAGTCAGACTTCGATGCCATCCCCAAGATCTGAACGGACACACTCATGAACAAGACCGCCGTCTTCATCACCTTCGCCATCCTCGCCGCCCTCGGCCTGATCGGCTCCCTCTACCTCCTCGTCGAACGACCCGACGCGTCCGCGACGTTCACCGCCCTACTCGTCCAGATCCTCGGGCTCGTCGTCGTCGCCGCCGGAACGTTCTACGCCCTCGGCAAGACGAACGAGAAGATCGAGGACGTCCAGAAGCAGACGAACGGAAACCTGTCTCGTCGCGACGCCGAGATCGAGCGACTCACCCGCGAGAACGTCGAGCTCGCCAAGCTCGTGCCAGCCGACACGGGCAGCATCGAAACCGGCGACAAGCTACGCCGCGACCTCTAGCTCTCGAGTCCGCACTTCGCGGAAGCTGCGCGGAGACCTTCCCACGTGAAGTCTTCGTTCTCGTTCGCTGGCTGATCGAGCGGGTAGCCTTCCGCTTCCATGCAGGCCGCCCTCTCGGCATCGGTCGAGGGAGTCGGAGCGGGCACCGGCGAGCCGCAGGCAGCTAGGAGCAGCACTAGGGATGCGCAAGAGACGACCGCGATTCGCTTCATGTGTCGATATTAAGGGCGGGCACCCCATCTGGGATAGGGTCACCCATTCCGAAACCCCGCACTTACCCCGCACATTCGATGAGCGAGCATGATGACCGCTGACTGCGTCTGAACAGTCGCTCCAAGGGGACTGATGTCATATGACACCCCGCGCAAACCTCTGATATGCGTCCGCCTTGAATTACAAGTACGGTGCGCTACCAATTGCGCCAAGTCGGCG
>NZ_SCOG01000050.1:0-5271 GCF_005502545.1 Microbacterium sp. Beta | reverse complement strand
CATGCATTACTGCACTTCCACATCTGGCCTATCAACCCAGTAGTCTGGCTGGGAGCCTCTCACCCGAAGGTATGGAAATCTCATCTTGAGGCCGGCTTCCCGCTTAGATGCTTTCAGCGGTTATCCATCCCGAACGTAGCTAATCAGCGGTGCTCCTGGCGGAACAACTGACACACCAGAGGTTCGTCCAACCCGGTCCTCTCGTACTAGGGTCAGATCCTCTCAAATTTCCTACGCGCGCAGCGGATAGGGACCGAACTGTCTCACGACGTTCTAAACCCAGCTCGCGTACCGCTTTAATGGGCGAACAGCCCAACCCTTGGGACCTACTCCAGCCCCAGGATGCGACGAGCCGACATCGAGGTGCCAAACCATGCCGTCGATATGGACTCTTGGGCAAGATCAGCCTGTTATCCCCGAGGTACCTTTTATCCGTTGAGCGACAGCGCTTCCACAAGCCACTGCCGGATCACTAGTCCCGACTTTCGTCCCTGCTCGACCTGTCAGTCTCACAGTCAAGCTCCCTTGTGCACTTACACTCGACACCTGATTGCCAACCAGGTTGAGGGAACCTTTGGGCGCCTCCGTTACTTTTTGGGAGGCAACCGCCCCAGTTAAACTACCCACCAGGCACTGTCCCTGAACCGGATTACGGTTCGAAGTTAGATATCCAGAGTGACCAGAGTGGTATTTCAACAATGACTCCACACGAACTAGCGTCCATGCTTCAAAGTCTCCCACCTATCCTACACAAGCCACACCGAACACCAATACCAAGCTGTAGTAAAGGTCACGGGGTCTTTCCGTCCTGCTGCGCGTAACGAGCATCTTTACTCGTAATGCAATTTCGCCGAGTTCGCGGTTGAGACAGTTGGGAAGTCGTTACGCCATTCGTGCAGGTCGGAACTTACCCGACAAGGAATTTCGCTACCTTAGGATGGTTATAGTTACCACCGCCGTTTACTGGGGCTTAAATTCTCAGCTTCGCCTCGCGGCTAACCGGTCCTCTTAACCTTCCAGCACCGGGCAGGCGTCAGTCCGTATACATCGTCTTGCGACTTGGCACGGACCTGTGTTTTTAGTAAACAGTCGCTACCCACTAGTCTCTGCGGCCACCACACCCTTTTCGGAGTAAATCCGTATAAGTGGATGGCCCCCCTTCTCCCGAAGTTACGGGGGCATTTTGCCGAGTTCCTTAACCACGATTCTCTCGATCTCCTTGGTATTCTCTACCTGACCACCTGAGTCGGTTTGGGGTACGGGCGGCTAGAACCTCGCGTCGATGCTTTTCTTGGCAGCATAGGATCACCCACTTTTTATCCGCATCGTGTCTCAGCCTATGTGAATCGCGGATTTGCCTACGACTCGGCCTACGCACTTGCACCAGGACAACCATCGCCTGGCTTGGGCTACCTTCCTGCGTCACACCTGTTAATACGCTAACCGCACCAGAATGGGGTCGTGCGCTAGGCCCAGAGCGTCACCCCGAAGGGATCAGTCACTGGGATTCAGACACTTAGCACTACTGGATTAGCTTGGGCGGTTCTTCGCCGGTACGGGAATATCAACCCGTTGTCCATCGACTACGCCTGTCGGCCTCGCCTTAGGTCCCGACTTACCCAGGGAAGATTAGCTTGACCCTGGAACCCTTGGTCTTTCGGAGGACGTGTTTCTCACACGTCATTCGCTACTCATGCCTGCATTCTCACTCGTGTAGCCTCCACGGCTGGTTTACACCGCCGCTTCGCTGGCCACACGACGCTCTCCTACCCATCAACACGGCTGGACCACGAAGGCCTACCAATAATGTCAATGCCACAACTTCGGTGGCGTGCTTGAGCCCCGTTACATTGTCGGCGCGGAATCACTTGACCAGTGAGCTATTACGCACTCTTTCAAGGGTGGCTGCTTCTAAGCCAACCTCCTGGTTGTCACAGCAACTCCACATCCTTTCCCACTTAGCACGCGCTTTGGGACCTTAGTTGGTGGTCTGGGTTGTTTCCCTCTCGACTATGAAGCTTATCCCCCACAGTCTCACTGCTGCGCTCTCACTTACCGGCATTCGGAGTTTGGCTGACGTCAGTAACCTTGTAGGGCCCATCGGCCATCCAGTAGCTCTACCTCCGGCAAGAAACACGCAACGCTGCACCTAAATGCATTTCGGAGAGAACCAGCTATCACGAAGTTTGATTGGCCTTTCACCCCTATCCACAGCTCATCCCCTCAGTTTTCAACCTAAGTGGGTTCGGTCCTCCACACGCTCTTACACGTGCTTCAACCTGGCCATGGATAGATCACTTCGCTTCGGGTCTAGGACATGCGACTGAATCGCCCTATTCAGACTCGCTTTCGCTACGGCTACCCCACACGGGTTAACCTCGCCACATATCGCTAACTCGCAGGCTCATTCTTCAAAAGGCACGCTGTCACCCCTACTAAGGAGGCTCCAACGGTTTGTAAGCAAACGGTTTCAGGTACTATTTCACTCCCCTCCCGGGGTACTTTTCACCTTTCCCTCACGGTACTTGTCCGCTATCGGTCATCTGGGAGTATTTAGGCTTATCAGGTGGTCCTGACAGATTCACACGGGATTTCACGGGCCCCGTGCTACTTGGGATACTCTTCGCGCCAAGAGAGGCATTTCGACTACGGGGTTGGCACCCTCTATGACCGGCCTTTCAAGACCGTTCGTCTATACCTTCTTGTAACGCCGCCACCTCGGCAGAGATGACTGAAAAGTCCCACAACCCCCAACGTGCAACGCCTGCCGGCTATCACACACGCTAGGTTTAGCCTGATCCGGTTTCGCTCGCCACTACTAACGGAATCGCGGTTGCTTTCTCTTCCTGTGGGTACTGAGATGTTTCACTTCCCCACGTTCCCTCTACCCGCCCTATATATTCAGGCGGGAGTCACTAGGTCGGCACGCCGCCCAGCGGGGTTTCCCCATTCGGACACCCTCGGATCAAAACTTGCTTATCAGTTCCCCGAGGCTTATCGCAGATTGCTACGTCCTTCTTCGGCTCCAGATGCCAAGGCATCCACCGTTTGCTCTTAAAGACTTGAAATCACATGAGTTTGAATCAAAAACTCGACCCCACCCGGAGGCGGAATCTGAAATTGACTAATGATCTTTAAGATCATCTTGTGCAACTGACCGAAGTCAGCTGCAAGATGCTCGCGTCCACTGTGTAGTTCTCAAAGTACGGGCGGTGCCCCAATCCACAACCCCACAAACATGGAGAAACAGAAAGAGGCCCAGAGGTTCAGACCAGATCCCAAAGGATCCGCATCCGGTCCCTCAGGACCCAACAGCGTGCAGGTGCGACATCCGTCACCCTCCCCGTTCCAACCACCGAAGCGGCGTACTGGAGAAGAACAACATCCCTCGCACCATGTCAAATGTTCCACCCATGAGCTCCCAGCGAAGAACGTATGCCTTCGATCTGGGTTCTGGACACCCGGAGGTGTCAGATGCTCCTTAGAAAGGAGGTGATCCAGCCGCACCTTCCGGTACGGCTACCTTGTTACGACTTAGTCCTAATTACCGATCCCACCTTCGACGGCTCCCTCCACAAGGGTTAGGCCACCGGCTTCAGGTGTTACCGACTTTCATGACTTGACGGGCGGTGTGTACAAGACCCGGGAACGTATTCACCGCAGCGTTGCTGATCTGCGATTACTAGCGACTCCGACTTCATGAGGTCGAGTTGCAGACCTCAATCCGAACTGGGACCGGCTTTTTGGGATTCGCTCCACCTCGCGGTATTGCAGCCCTTTGTACCGGCCATTGTAGCATGCGTGAAGCCCAAGACATAAGGGGCATGATGATTTGACGTCATCCCCACCTTCCTCCGAGTTGACCCCGGCAGTATCCCATGAGTTCCCACCATTACGTGCTGGCAACATAGAACGAGGGTTGCGCTCGTTGCGGGACTTAACCCAACATCTCACGACACGAGCTGACGACAACCATGCACCACCTGTTTACGAGTGTCCAAAGAGTTGACCATTTCTGGCCCGTTCTCGTATATGTCAAGCCTTGGTAAGGTTCTTCGCGTTGCATCGAATTAATCCGCATGCTCCGCCGCTTGTGCGGGTCCCCGTCAATTCCTTTGAGTTTTAGCCTTGCGGCCGTACTCCCCAGGCGGGGAACTTAATGCGTTAGCTGCGTCACGGAATCCGTGGAATGGACCCCACAACTAGTTCCCAACGTTTACGGGGTGGACTACCAGGGTATCTAAGCCTGTTTGCTCCCCACCCTTTCGCTCCTCAGCGTCAGTTACGGCCCAGAGATCTGCCTTCGCCATCGGTGTTCCTCCTGATATCTGCGCATTCCACCGCTACACCAGGAATTCCAATCTCCCCTACCGCACTCTAGTCTGCCCGTACCCACTGCAGGCCGGAGGTTGAGCCTCCGGATTTCACAGCAGACGCGACAAACCGCCTACGAGCTCTTTACGCCCAATAATTCCGGATAACGCTTGCGCCCTACGTATTACCGCGGCTGCTGGCACGTAGTTAGCCGGCGCTTTTTCTGCAGGTACCGTCACTTTCGCTTCTTCCCTGCTAAAAGAGGTTTACAACCCGAAGGCCGTCGTCCCTCACGCGGCGTTGCTGCATCAGGCTTGCGCCCATTGTGCAATATTCCCCACTGCTGCCTCCCGTAGGAGTCTGGGCCGTGTCTCAGTCCCAGTGTGGCCGGTCACCCTCTCAGGCCGGCTACCCGTCGACGCCTTGGTGAGCCATTACCTCACCAACAAGCTGATAGGCCGCGAGCCCATCCCCAACCGAAATTCTTTCCAGACGCAGACCATGCGGTCACGTCACATATCCAGTATTAGACGCCGTTTCCAGCGCTTATCCCAGAGTCAGGGGCAGGTTGCTCACGTGTTACTCACCCGTTCGCCACTGATCCCACAGAGCAAGCTCCGTGTTCACCGTTCGACTTGCATGTGTTAAGCACGCCGCCAGCGTTCATCCTGAGCCAGGATCAAACTCTCCGTAAAAAAGAAATGCATACAACCCCGGGGAAAACCAGGATCGCAGCGAGTTTGATGCTGACCAAAGAGACAAATTCATTGCTGACTTCATCCATTGCCAACCCCACAAGGAGGTTGGTCTTTGATCCAAAGGAATTCTCACCCAGCCGAAGCTAGACGAGGATAATTTGGCATTTGACAAGTGCACGCTGTTGAGTTCTCAAGGATCGGATGCTCCCACGACCCAGCCATCACAGCCAGGCCCGAAGGGCAACTTCTCTATCTTACC
>NZ_SCOG01000004.1:0-260678 GCF_005502545.1 Microbacterium sp. Beta | reverse complement strand
GGTTCAGACCAGCGCGGCCTCGACCTGCCCGCGCTCGAAGTAGGCGACGAGCTCGGGATCCAACGGCGGAACCTCGATCGCCGATCCGTCGCCACGCAGCGACGCGGTGGCGAGGATGCCGGCGGCGACGGCCTCGCGGGCCGCGACGGGCGACGTCTCGGTGAGTCCGCCGTGCCGCACGAACCGCAGGAACTCCGCGACGAGCAGGGCGTCCGCACCGTCGTGCCCGGCGTCTGGCACCTCCGGGACGATGAAGGTCTCGTCGGCCGCCGCCGCTCCGGCATGACGCCGATTCCACAGCTTGACCTCACTGCCGGCCACGTCGCCGAAGTTCTCGATGCGACCCTCGGTGCCGATCACGGTGTAGTTGCGCCAGTAGTCGGGCGTGAAGTGGCACTGCTGGTATGACGCGAAGATCCCGCCCTCCAGCTGCATGTTCACCATCGAGATGTCCTCGACGTCCACCACCGGGTGCAGTCCCGTCAGCGCGGTCGGCGGCCAGTTGTCCATGCTGAACCAGTCCGGCATCCGCTCCCCGGTGCGGTCACGCCGGTCGGTGATGTCGCCGTACACGCTGAGCGCGCCCATCGCCGAGACACGCTCGCTGTAGGCGCCGGCGAGCCAGTGGATGATGTCGATGTCGTGGGCGCCCTTCTGCAGCAGCAGCCCGGTGGTGCGGCGACGGTCGGCGTGCCAGTCCTTGAAGTAGAAGTCGCCGCCGTGCCCGACGAAGTGGCGCACCCAGACGGCCTTGACCTGACCGATGCGGCCGCTCTGGATCAGGCCGCGCATCAGCGTGATGACGGGCATGTGCCGCATGTTGTGGCCGATGTAGAGCCCGGTGCCGGTACGGCGCGCGGTCTCGAGCATGCGGTCGGCGTCGGCGAGGTCGATCGCAAGGGGTTTCTCGCAGAACACCGGCACGCCGGCTTCGAGCGCGCGGATGCTGAGCGCGGCGTGCGTGTCGTCGGGGGTGAGCACCATGACGGCGTCGACGCCCGAGGAGAGCAGCTCGTCGAGCGAGTCGGTGATGAGCGCGTCCGGCACGAGCAGGCGGGCGTCCTCCCGGGCACGCGGGGAGAGGTCGCACACGGCGGAGATGCGCGAGCCGTGCCCCGGTCGATGCACCTCTTCCTGCAGGGTCGAGCGCGCGCCGAAGCCGATGATGCCGATCTGGAGATCCACGATGGTCCTTCTTGTGTGATGAGTCTGTGCGGGATGCCGAGGTCAACGGGCCCGCGGGGCGGGGGCGTCGAGGTCGGTCGATCCGCCGGGGAAGAGCGTCCATGCGAACTCGTGCAGACGCCCTGGTGCGGGGTCGGTCTCGAGAGCGCGGTCGACGATGATGCGCGCCTGCCGCTCGTAGAAGTCGGTCGGACCGACGGTCGTGAGGGTCGGCGCGATCAGGCGGGCGTCCGGGGTGTTGCCGACCCCCACCACCGCGACATCGTGCGGAACGCGGAGGCCGAGCATGTGCGCGGCATTGATCGTGGCGATCGCTGCGAAGTCGGTCGTGGCGTACACGGCATGCGGCCGGTTCTCGCCGGACAGCAGCTCGACCGCAGCGGTGAAGGCGCTCGCCTGGGTGTCGGCGTAGGTCACCGTCCACGCAGGATCGGGAACGATGCCGGCGGCAGCGAGCTTCTCGACATACGGCGTGTAGCGGGTGATCTGCTCGTCGGCGAGGCGCACCGCCCCCTCCGCGGCGATGCACCCGATCGCGCTGTGCGTCTCCAGCAGATGATCCATCGCGATCTCGCAACCGGGGATCGCGTCGGAGCGGATGACGTCGAAGCCGTCCGGGTCCAGATGCTCGGAGAACACCACGAGGCGCTGTCCGCGGCGCACGAGGTCGGCGAGGTTCTTCCGCGCCGCATCGTCGAGACCCACGCCGTCGAGGTAGGCTACGTCGCTCTCGACCCGGTCGAGGGCCGCGTGCCAGTCGCCGTCGGCGAGGATCAGCGTGGTGAGCCCGTGCCTGTTCGCCTCGGCGTTCACGGCATCGGCCACCGCCAGGGACCACGGGTCGCTCAGCATGTGCAGCGAGAGCTGCACCATGCCGCTGCGTCCGGTGCGGATCGCCCGGGCCGCGCTGTTCGGTCGGTAGTTCAGCTCGTCGGCGGCAGCCAGCACCCGCGCCGCCGTGGCTTCGGCGACACCGGCCCCGTTCGTCCCCGACCGACCGGAGAACACGTAGGACACCGTCGCCGTCGACACTCCCGCCCGTTCGGCGACCATCCGCAGCGTCGGCCTTCGAGGCGCCTGGTGCTCGCTCTTCGCCATGTCTCAGCCCTTCGATCCGCTGAACGCGATGCCCTGGATGAACTGTCGCTGCAGCACCATGAAGGTCACCAGCATCGGCAGCGTCGCCAGCAGCGCGCCCGCCATCAGCACCGGATAGTCCGTGCCGTGGATGCCGACCAGCTGCGACAGGCCCACCGACAGCGGTATCTTGGCGGGGTCGGTCGTCACGATCAACGGCCAGAGCAGATCGTTCCAGGACCACAGCACAGTGAACACCACAAGTGCGATGATGCCAGGCTTCGCGAGCGGAACCATGATGCGCCAGAAGGTCTGCCACGGATTCGCGCCGTCGATGCGTGCGGCTTCCTCGAGCTCGGCGGGCATCGACATGAAGAACTGTCGCATCAGGAAGGTCCCGAAGGCGCTGAAGATGCCGGGCACGATGAGCGCCTGCAGCGTGTTGAGCCAGCCGAGCGACTGGATGATCTCGTACTGCGGCAGCAGGTACAGCTGTGACGGCACCATCAGCACCGAGAGGAACACCACGAACAGGGCGTTGCGACCGGGGAACGGGATGCGCGCGAACGCATAGCCCGCCATGGTGCAGAGCACCACCTGACCCACCGTGCGCCCGACCGTGAGCCACACCGAGTTCAGGAACATCTGCGCGAACGGCATCGAGTCGAACACCTCGGCGAAGTTGGTGAACACCCACTCGCGCGGCAGGAACGACGGCGGCACCTGCACCGAGTCGGACAGCGTCTTGAACGAGGTGAGCAGCTGCCAGACGAACGGGAAGACCATCAGCACTGCGCCGACGAGGAGCACGAGGTGCACGATCCAGAGACCGCGGTTCTTGGGCTTCCCCGCCCCGGAGCGCGCGGGCTTCGCACCCACGATGGCGCGTGTGTCGAGGGAAACATCACTCATAGTGCACCCACTTCTTCTGCAGACGGAACTGCACGATCGTGAGGATCAGGATGATCATCAGCAGCAGGAAGGCCACGGCGGCCGCATAGCCGCGGTCGTTGTCGAGGAACCCCGCTTCGTAGAAGAGGTAGACGACGGTGCGGGTGTTCGGCATCGCGGGATTGCTGCGTCCGAGCATCATGTAGATCAGGTCGAACACCTGCAGCGCCCCGATCACGCTGATGACGCTGACGAAGAAGATCGACGGCGACAGCAGTGGGATCGTGATGGAGAAGAACTTGCGCACGGGACCGGCGCCATCCAGGTCGGCCGCCTCCATGATCGTGTCGGGGATGCCCTGGAGCCCGGCGAGGAAGATGACGATGTTCGTGCCGAGTCCCGCCCAGATGCCGACGACGGCGATCGCGATCAGGGCTGTGTTCGGATCGGTGAGCCAGCTGCGCCCCTCGATGCCGACGGCGGCGAGCGCGGCGTTCAGCACGCCGTAATCGCCGTTGTAGATCATTCGCCAGACCAGCGCGATCGCCGCGGGCATGGTGACCACGGGGATGAAGTACAGCGTGCGATAGGCGCTGCGGCCCTTGAGCCCCGTGGTGTTCAGCAGCGCGGCGATGCCCACGGCGAGCGGGATGCCGATGAGCGCGATGACCGTGTAGATCGCGGTGTTGCGCAGGGCTCCGATCAGCTCGGGGTCCTGGAACAGGCGCGTGTAGTTGTCGAGGCCCACCCACTCGGCCCCTCCGAACGGGCCGGACTTCGTGAACGAGATGATGAGCGTGCGGACGGTCGGCCAGAGGTAGAAGACGGCGATGCCCAGGGCGGTGGGGCCGAGGAAGACCAGCGCCCACCAGGGCGAGGCCCCCGGACTCCGCCGGCGGCGACGGATGCCGGGGCTCTGCGGCTCCGGCATCCGTTCCGCCGTCTCGACCGCGCGTGGCGCGATGACGGTCATGCGATCACTCCTGCTCGGCGTCCAGTGCCGCCTGCATCTGCTCGGCGAGGTCCTGGAGACCCTCCTCCGGGGCGACCGCCCCCGACCAGACCTGCGAGAGCACCTCGCTCTCGATGCTCGTCCAGGCCGACGTGTTCTTCGACGCCGGGTAGGGGACGGCGTCGTCGAGCGCGTCGATGTAGACCTGCAGGTCGTACTGCGGCAACGCATCGACCCACGCCTGCTGGGTGCCGTCGAAGGCGGGGATCACGGTGCCGGTCTCGGCCTGGATCTTCGCCGCCTGCTCGCCGGAGGCGAACTCGGCGAACTGCTTGGCCTCGGCGAGGTGCGCGCTCTTGGCATTGGCGACGTTGCCGACGCCGTGGATCACGCTCTGGTTGCCCTCTGCTCCGGCGGGAAGCGGGGCCACGTCGACGCTGCCGCCGATGTCGGCGTTGTCCGCGTAGGCGATGGCCGCCCACGATCCGTTCTGGAACATGGCGACCTTGCCGGAGAGGAAGAAGTCCTCGGGGTTGGTGTCGGTCATCTGCTGCGCCGTGGGCGACGATCCTGCGGCGATCAGGTCGGTCGACAGCTCGATACCGGCGAGTGCCTCGGGCGATCCGTAGCCGCTCTTCGTGCCGTCGGCGGAGATCACCTCACCACCGGCCTGTGCGATCGAGTTGTAGAAGTTCTCCTGCCCGTACTGGCTTGCCGCGACTCCGAACTGCCCCGTGGCAGGGTCGGTGAGCTTCGCGGCCGCGGCGGAGAAGTCGTCCCACGTCCAGCCCGCCGAGGGGTACTCCACTCCCGCGGCGTCGAAGAGGGCCTTGTTGTACCAGAGGGCGACGGTGTCGAAGTCCTTCGGGGCTCCGTAGAGCTTTCCGTCGTAGGTGTACAGGTCGATCAGGCCCTGCGGGTAGTCGGCGTCGTCGATCCCGCCGTCGTCGAGCGGGGCGAGCTGCCCGTTGGAGGCGTACAGCTGGAAGTTCGGACCGTTCATCCAGAAGACGTCGGCCGCCGAGCCACCGGTCGCGGCGGTCTGCAGCTTGGTGAAGTACTCCTTGTAGGGGGTGACCTGGATGTCGATCGTGACGTTCGGGTTCTCCTTCGTGAACGCCGCGGCGATGTCTTCCATCGCCGGCTTCTGGTTCTCGTCCCAGATGGCGTAGCTGAGGGTGACGTCGCCGTCGGAGCTGCCGCCGCTCGTCGAAGAGGAGCAGGCGCTGAGGGCGAGGACGGCGGCCGCTGAGGCGGCGAGTGCGCCGAGAGCACGGCGGGTCGTACGGGGCATCGGTGTCTCCTTCGACAGGTGCACGGGTCTGGGTGTTGTTAATCGTTTAGCGTTAATCGATTAGCAAGGAGAGTAACCCGACCAAGCCGCGCCCCGCAACCCCCGATTACAGGACGGAACCGAGTGCGAGGCCGAGGCCCGCCGCGAGCAGACCGAGCAGCAGCATCCCGATCGCGTTGAACGCCGACGCCGGGCGTTCACCGTCGCGCCAGAGCGCCACCGTGTCGAGCATCGCCGTGCTGAAGGTCGTGTAGCCGCCGAGCAGTCCTGCCCCGAGGATGAAAGCGGCATCCGGCAGCGCGGTGGTGACGAGTCCGAGCGCGAACGAGCCCGTGAGGTTGACGAGCAGGATCCCCCAGGGGAAGCGGCGTCCGGCGAAGCGAGCCACCCCGAGGTCGACGAGGTACCGCAGCACGGCACCGACCCCTCCGGCGAGCGCGGCGCCGATGAACAGCAGCGCACTCACGTTGCCCCGCCCTTCCCGGGCCGGCCGAGGCGCAGCCCCAGCGCCGCCGCCCCGAGCCCGAGCACGAGGCTCCCGGCGAGATAGGCGGTGGCCAGCAGCGGAGCACCTGCCCACAATTCGAGCGCGCCAGTCATGAACGCGCTGTAGGTGGTGAAGCCGCCGAGCACACCAGTGCCGAGCATGAGCCGCAGCTCCGCCGTGGCGGGAAGACGCGCGGCCAGCACCCCGATCAGGAGGGCGCCGACGATGTTCGCGATGAGCACTGCGAACGGGAATCCCCCGCCCTGTGGGAGCACGAGCCCCAGGCCGAGCCGGGCTGCCGTGCCGATCGTGCCGCCGACGGCGACGAGGAGGATACGGCGGAGGTTCACGTCCGCCACTGTAGTCGCGGCTTCAAAGCGCGGCCGTCGTCGACAGAGCCGTTGGCGCTCGGTCTCCGCTTTCCAAATTACGACATTTCCCTGATCCAGGATTTCTCCAGAATCGCGTTTCCAGGGTTTCGCGCATATATACCCACAATCAAGGAGCGGTCGACTGCCGCTATCTTTGAACAGCACGCTTGAAGAGCCGATACATACATAAACTGGAGGGGCAATGGCGTCCAGCAACCCACGAACGGTACTCCACGAACTGAGTCGGTACTTCGAGCATCGAGTGGACTTGGTTCTCGATGAGTCTGAACAGGGAATCGACGAGATCACAATCCGGCCGCTACTCCGAGCTTGGGCTCAACTGCTCTCCTGGGCCGAGAAGGCCGACCTCACGCAGAATGAGGCCCGCACAATCGCGGACGCCGCGAGCGAAGCAAAGTCCGGGGTCGACATTTTCGGGCGCACGGTCGGCCACGCGCAGGCCAGGGCACTTTCAAGTGTTCGTGGCCATCTCGACGCATTCCCTCCGATCTTTAAAGACCTCCTCCGTCAAGGAGCATCCGAAGAGCTGATCGGATCGCTGGATGATCTCATCAACGAAGCGTCGAAGGAGGCAGAGCGATCTATCGCCGTGATGACCTACGTGACGCAGCGCACCTCCCAGCTCGACCAGGCCGTGAAGGAAGCTTCCGACGCGGCAATAGCGGCAAACAAGTCCCTCGCGCTGGCGGAGAAGGCAGCTACGAAAACAGCAACGGGGGCGCTTGAGACTTCCTTCAAGTCAACAGCCGACCGAAGCAGGGTTACTGCGTGGTGGTTTCGCGCGGGCACAATACTAACGCTCGGCGTGACTGTCGTTTTCGGACTGATCTACGCGGCAGGCAGCACCACAGAGTCGGTGGATAACTGGCATGAGGTGATCTACCGCATCGCGATCCTCTCAGCCCTCGCCGGTATCGCTGCCTATCTTGGACGACAGGCGAGCAACTACCATCGCATCGCCACCTGGGCCCAAGCGATTGAGATCCAGCTCAAAGCGTTTCGAGGTTTCATCAACGAAATCGAGGATGAGGAATCGCGTCAGGCGATGTTCGTTCTATTCGCGAAGCGAGTGCTGGAAGCGCCGCCCGACGGCAAGGCCTCCAACGACGAGGTGACGAACTTGATTCAGCCAATCATTGATCAGGCAGTCAAGCTGCGACCGACCTCCTAGGTCATCCGGTGAGCGCGTCCGATGAGCGCGTCCGCGACCTCCCGAAGCTCTGCCAGGTCGATGCGACCCCCTGGCTCTCCGTTCGGTGCAGTTTCCGAGGGGGCGCTGCCCAGCCGATCAGCCCGTCGATGGTTTCCAGCGATGGCAGATGCGCGGGCACGCCGAGAAACGAACAACTCGTTCCTCTGCGCCCTTCCTATCGCTGCTGATTCGCGTGTAGATCGCAGCGGGCGTCGCTGCGCCCGGAGAGCGAGTCTCCGTCATTTGGGCGATATGTCAATTTGTGGTCTTGCATCGGCGACGCGACAGTCGCCGGCTGGCAGTGCGTCGCTCGGATGTCAAGGCAGTGGAATCCTGATGGCGAACGGCGTTGACTGACGACATGAACCCCCTGTGGAAGCACGACCGGGCCCTGCCCGGCGGATCGCCGTTCGAACCGGGCGCCCACCACGACGTCGTCATCGTCGGCGCCGGCATCACGGGCCTCTCGACCGCGGTGATGCTCACGCGGGCGGGGCTGGACGTGGCAGTGATCGATGCGGGCGGTATCGCCGAGCTGGCCACGGGCGCGAACACGGGCAAGCTGTCGCTCCTGCAGGGAAGCCAGCTCGCCGCGATCCGCAGACATCACCCGGCCGCGCTCGTGAGGGCGTACGTCGACGCCAACCGCTCGGGGATGGAATGGCTGCTCGCATTCGCCGAGCTCGCGGGGGTTCCCTTCACCCGTCACACCGACCACTCCTATGCCCAGGGACCCGAGGGAATCGCATCCGTGAACGATCAGCACGCCGCCGCGCGCGAGGCCGGACTGCCCGCGAGGATGCTGTCGCCCACCGCGCCTCCGTCGACGCCGTTCCCGGTGGCGGCGGCCGTCGTCCTCGACGACCAGGTCGCGATCGACCCGGTCGCCGTCGCCGTCGCACTGGCCGACGAGCTGATCACTGCGGGAGGCACGCTGCACACCGGAGTCAGGGCGACGGAGACCCATGCCCTCGCCGGCCGCGTCGACACCGCGCAGGGGCCGCTCTTCGCCGACCACGTCGTGCTCGCGACGGGCACGCCGATCACCGACCGCGGCCTGTACTTCGCCAAGACTCGGGGGCTGCGGTCGTACTGCGTGTCCTTCCGGGTGCTGGGTGGCCTCCCCGAAGGCACGTTCCTCTCCGTCGACGGGCCGACGCGCTCCATCCGCCCGGTGACCGCGGCGGACGGCCCCGGCGGCGATGCACGGCTCGTCGTCGGCGGCAACGGCCACCCGGTCGGCCGATCGGACAGCGAGGCGGCAGCGGTGGAAGACCTGGTCGCCTGGACGCAGCTGCACTTCCCCGGCGCCGAGGAGACGCATCGCTGGTCGGCGCAGGACTACGAATCGCACGATCTCATCCCGTTCGTCGGCGCGATGCCCAGGGGCCTCGGTCGCATCCGATTCGCGACGGGCTACGGCAAATGGGGACTGTCGAACGCGCCGGCAGCCGCGCAGCGCCTCACCTCCGAGATCCTCGGCACCCCCCGACGCGACCGTCCGACCTGGATCACCACGATCGGCACACGCCTGACCGTCCCCGCCGACATCGCGCGCGGGGCGGTGGAGGGCGGCAGGGTCGCGACGGCGATGGCTTCGGGCTGGGTGGACGCGGAGACCCGCCGCACGCCGGTCCCGCAGCCTCCCGAAGGAGAGGGCGTCGTGGCGAATCGCGCAGGGCGCCCGGTCGCGATCTCCACCGTCGACGGCGTGACCCGTGCCGTGAGCGCGGTGTGCACGCACCTGGGCGGGGTGCTCGCCTGGAACGACGCGGAGTGCTCGTGGGACTGCCCGTTGCACGCGTCGCGCTTCGCCCCGGACGGCACCCGCCTCGAAGGCCCGGCGCTGCGGGACCTCACTCCCCTGACGCCGGCGGACCCGGACTGATGTCGCTCGGGGGCGGGCCCGCATCCCACCCCTGCTGCGGCGTCTCGCCGTTCTCGCGGAACACGTACTGCGACACGAGTTTGCGCTGGCTGCTCGACCAGTCGATCGCAGGACGACGCTGCTCCGGCGGCAGGTAGCCCAGCCGGTAGACGGCCATGAGCTCGAGGTCGTCGGGCACGCGCAGCAGCTCGACGATCTCGTCCCACCGCCCCGGCACCTCCATCGGGAACGAGATGAACTGGATGCCCATGCCGAGCTCGACTGTCGTGAGCCACACGTTCTCCATCGCCGCGCCCATGCTGAACACCGAGTAGAACGACGACAGCTGTCCCGGTCGGTACTCGCTGCGATCGAGCATGACGCCCAGCAGCAGTGGTGATCCCGCGACGAGCTTCCGGTTCTCGGCTCCGAGGGTCTTCGGCACTCCGAACGTGTTCATCAGCGTCTGGCCGCGCTTGGTGAACACCTGGCTCGTGAACGGTCGGAGCGCTGCGGGCAGCTTGTCGAACAGCATGCCGCTGCGCTTCTCCTCCATCTCGGCCTGACTGAAGCGGAAGTACGGCTTGTAGCGCTCGAAGAAGGTGCCGTTCGACATCGCCTCGGTCATGCTCTCGCCGGAGATGCGGGCGATCTGCTCGATCGTGTCCCGGCTCTCGATCACGACGAACCGCCAGGGCTGACTGTTCAGCTGCGACGGCGCACGCCCCGCCGCCTCGAGAAGGATGCGCTGATGCTCTTCGGAGACCGGGTCGGGCAGGAACGCGCCGTTCGTGGTCTTACGGCGGCGGATGGCGTCGAGCAGCTCCATGCGTTTCACTTCCGGTCGGCGGTGGACCGCGAGAGCAGCAGCCCCGCGATGATGAAGGGTGCGGCCGTGAGGGCGACCACCGGGTGCCGTCGACCGTGCGTGCCGAGATACGGGATCGCCGCAAGCGGCGCGGCGACGGGGAGCAACGCGAGTGCGGCGCGACGACTCTGTCCGCGCGGGCGGCCCCACAGTGCTGCGCTCAGCGCCAGACCGGTCGTGAGGCACGTGGCGATGTACAGCAGGTGGTGCAGCCACCGGAAGTTCCGTGTGTCGACGACCCGCGCCGCGACGGCCGTGCCGAGAGCGCAGTTCGCTCCGTACGCCGTTGCCGCGGCGACGAACAGCGGCGCCGCATTCGTGCGCCGGGGTCCGTGAGCCATGCCCCGACCCTACGCCCGGGGCTGCTCTGCGATCGCCCCCTTGCGCCCCGCGCGCCCGTTCGGTACGGGCCCGACGCACTTCCGGTCGCGATATGACAGCCGAAACCGTGGCTGAGGCTGGCATATCGCGACCGGAGGGGGCGACTCAGAGGTTGCCGTCCGCGTAGATGCGAAGGGCGTCGCGGACGAACTCCGCGCCGTGCGTGCCGCCGGACGACGTCGCATAGTTCGCGCCGAAGCGCGGATCCGCGACGTACATCTCGCCGAGGCCGATCACGTACGCCTTGACGTCTCCTCCGGGCGCGGCCGCAGGAGTGCCGGGGATGCCCGTGAGCCACTCCACGTGGCGTCGCGCGATCTCCTGGGCTTCGCGGGAAGACGGATCGATGCCGCTCTCCGCCGCCGCGATCCAGTCGCGTCCGAGGTCGGACACGCGCTTCTGCCACTCGCCGCGTTCGGAGTCGGTCATACCGCGCCACCAGCTGTCGCTGTCGGCGTATGCCTTCTTCCCCCAGCGTTCCTCGACCTCGTCCTTGTACTTCGTATGGTCGAAACCGTCGAACATGTTCTCTGCCATGAGGTTCTCACCTCCTCTCAATGCCGTGATGGTGGATTCGACCGACGCGATCTGTCGCGCCAGCCTGGTCTGTTCGTCGCGCAGCAGCGCGAGATGGGTCTCGAGCGCCGAGGCCTCGACCGCCCCGGCGTCCGCGCTGGATGCCGATCCCAGCACCTCCGCGATCTGCGGCAGCCCGAGTCCGAGCTCCCGCAGCAGCAGGATGCGCTGTAGACGCACGAGGGCGTTCCTGTCGTAGTGCCGATAGCCGTTGGACGCGATGCGCGACGGCGGCAGCAGCCCGACCTCGTCGTAGTGCCGGAGCGTGCGACTCGTCGTACCCGCCAGCCGCGCGATCTCCTGGATAGACCAGTCGTCCTTCTCCATCGCCCCTCCGTTCTCCATCACCCCTCCGTTCCTCGCTCAACACCCTCGACTCTGCCCAACACCTCGACTCTAGAAGTTGACGCAGCGTCAAGGTCAACCACGCTCCGGTCGCGATATTTCAGCTGAAAACGCGCGGCAGGGTGTCATATCGCGACGGGAGCGGTGAGTGCCCTTGACAAGAACGAGATATATCGTGTTATCGTGGCAACACACGATATATCGTGACCCCAACCCAGGAGAAGCAGACATGACCGAGAAGTGGCTCATCGCCCCCGGCGAGGAACGTGTCATCGACATCGAATCCGTCACCCGCCTCAAAGTGGGCCTCGTCGGCGGACAGGTCGACATCATCGCCCACGACGAACCGGGCATCCGCATCGAGGTGCACGGCGTCACCACCAAAGACCTGCGCATCGAGTCCCACGACGGCGAGGTCGAGATCGACCACCCGCAGCTGGGATGGGACAACTTCCTCGAGGTGTTCCGCAACTTCGGCTCGGGCGGCCCCCGCGCCGAGGTGAGCGTCGCCGTCCCCCGCGCGATCGCCCTGAACCTCGGTGTCGTCAGCGCCGGCGCCCTGGTGTCGGGACTCCGCAACGACGCCCGCCTCAACACGGTGTCCGGCGACATCATCGTCGACACCCTGATCGGCGACCTCACCGTGAACTCCGTCTCGGGCGATGTGCAGGTGCGCGGACTCACCGGCTCGATCAGCGCGAACAGCGTCTCGGGCGACGTGGCCGTCACGGGCGCCGTGCGCCGGGCCACGGTCGACATCGTCTCCGGCTCCACGCTGGTCGATGCCGCAGGAGACGTGAACACGATCACCGTCAACTCGGTCTCGGGCGGGACCACCGTGCGTCTGGACGAGTCTCTCGCCGCGAACTACGTGATCCGGTCGCTGAGCGGACGCCTGCTGATCGACGGCGTCGAGCGCAGCACCTCGGGCCCCAGCAACTACACCGGCACCACCGGGGAACTCGCGGGGCGCTTCGTCGACCTGCGCGCGAACTCCGTCTCCGGTGGAGTGACCGTGCTCCGCCGCTCCCCCGCTTCGATCGCCGACGACCCGGAGTGGGAAGCATGAGCCCCGCGGTCTTCTCCCACGGCGACCTGCGCCTGTATCTGCTGTCGCTCCTCGCCGAGGCGCCCCAGCACGGTTACGGCATCATCCAGTCGCTCACCGATCGCACCGGTGGCACCTACACGCCGAGCGCCGGCACCATCTACCCGCGACTCGCGAAGCTCGAGGAGGAGGGCCTGGTCTCCAAGACCGTCGACGGCCGAACCACCATCTACTCCATCACCGAAGCCGGTCGGGCCGAGCTCGCCTCCCGCGAGGGCGACCTCGCCGGCATCGAGGCGGGACTCACCGACTCGGTACGACTGATCGCGAGCGAGGTGCGGCAGAGCGTCAAGGATGCGATGAAGAGCCTCCGCGCCGATCTGGCAGCGGCGGAGAAGGACGAGCGGAGCGCGGCGAAGAACCGTCCACACACGGCCACCGACGACTCCCGTCTCGTGAGCCGCGAGGAGATGCACCGTGCGGATGCCGTGATCAACGCCTTCCGGGCCAGGGTGCGCACCGACCTTCGCACCCACATCGCCAAAGGCGGCACGCTGTCCCCGTCGATCGTCACCGAGCTCGAGGAAGCCCTGGATACCGCAGCCCGCGGCGTGACGGTCGCACTGAGCGGCTCCGGTTCGTGATCAGCTCCGGGTCCTGAGCCTCCGGGACCCGAGTCCCCGACCACACGGAACCCGCCCGACCACGCAGAAGGTGTCGGCATCCATCGCGGATGCCGACACCTTCTTTCTGCTTCTCTGTGCGGTCGGACGGACTACTTCTCCGGCCAGATCTCCTTCTGCTCGTCCGGCACCGACTCCCCGAGCGGCACCACGAGGACGGAGCGATGCTGACGATGGGCCAGACGAGCGGCGACCGACCCGGTGAAGAACTCCCTGATGGACTCGCCGATGCCGCGCTTGCGAGTGCCCACGACGATCAGTTGGGCGTCGAGCTTGTTCGCGAGCTGCTTGATCGCCAGCGCGGGGTCTCCCACCAGCTGCCGCGCCGTCCACGTGATGTCCGTGCCAGCGAGCATGCCCGCGGCCGCCGCCTCGACCGCCTCGAACTCCGCAGCACCGGCATCGAAGTTGATGTCGATCGGAGCCGAATGCACGTAGCCGTCCGGGTCCTCGTACGTGACGAATCGAGTGACGTCGACATGCGCGACCACCAGCGGCGCACCGAGCAACCGCGCATAGCGCACGGCCTCGTCGATGACGTGTCGGTCCTGGTCCACCTGCATGCCGACGATGACGGCTTTCTGCAGCGCCGCGTTCTGTGCGGCCTCGTCGGAGGGAGTGGAGGTGTCGTCGGTCATGAAGATCGTTCCCTTCACCAGCCTGGCGTCAGCCAGAGGGGCTTACCCGCGTGCTATTCTGAATGCTACTCTTACCGGCTTTGATCCGGTGTCGTGAAAAATGCCGCGGGCCTCGAACCCCGCCGCTTAACTCGTGAGGGGGTCTCGCGCATGGGCCGTGGCCGTCAGAAGGCGAAGCACACAAAGATCGCCCGCGAACTCAAGGCGTACAGTCCGTCGGTGAACTACTCCGCGCTCGAGCGCGAGCTGGGTCATCCGACAGACGAAGACGCATATGTCGACAAGTGGGCAGATGACTACGCCGACGAAGATGAGGACGAACTAGAGAAGGCCTGACCGCCCCTCTGTTCGTGACACCCGCACGACGTGCGGGTGTTTCTTCGTGCTCCGGGGCCGGCAGCTGAGAGGATCTCCTCATGCCTCGCGTCGTCGCCCTCTACCGTCACCCGATCAAGGGCCTCACGCCCGAACGACGTGAGTCCCTGACGGTGCAGTCCGACGGCAGAGTCGGCGGCGATCGCGTGCTCGCGTTCCGGTTCGCAGACGCGACCGAGCCGGAGGACCGCGACGGTTTCGACTATTGGCCCAAAGCCAAGGGGCTCGCCCTCCAGGATTTCCCCGCGCTCGCCGCTCTGCGCACGAGTTACGACGACGAGAGCCGCCGCATCCGTATCGTGCACGCCGGTGCGACACTCGTCGACGCAGGCATCGACGAGGAGGGGCGCCGGGAGATCGCGGATGCCGTCACCGACTTCGTCCTCGCCACCCCCGAGGGGCGCCGCCTCCGACGCCCGGGCCGCCTTCCGATCGTGCTCGTCGGCGACGGCGAGACGTCCCGCTTCCAGGACCGCTCGCGCGGCTACGTCTCGGTGCACAGCCGGGGCAGCATCCGCGCACTGGGCGAGGCGCTCGGGATGAGCATTGACGATCGGCGATTCCGTTCGAACATCGTGATCGATGACGCCGACCCGTGGAGCGAACTCGAGTGGACGGACGACGTGCGCATCGGGGAGCTGTGCTTCCGCGCCGCCGGACCCATCGTGCGCTGCCTGGCGACCCACGCGAACCCCGACGACGGCCGGCGGGACGCGAAGGTCCTCACCACCCTCACCGGAGCGTTCGGCCAACAGGAGCCGACCCTCGGACGGCTGCTTCTCCCCGGCTGGCCGGCCGCGGATGACGACGGCGCTCAGCACGGTGGCGTCGTCCACGTCGGCGACGAGCTCCTCGCCCGCTGAACGCCACGCTCGAACGGGCGGGTTGCTCGATGTCAGCGCTCCCTTTCCGCATCGCCTTTTCGGCCGAGAGGTCATCATCTCGGGCTTGTGAGCGCAAACATTTTCTGATTTGATGTGCATGTGATCGACGGCGCCACGACGCCAATCCCCCCGCCCAGGGCGATCCGCAGGAACATGACCTCAAAGAGGAGAACAGCATGGCAATCACCCCTCGCTTCACCCGCACCGCCGCGATCGTCGCCGTCGGCGCGGTGTCGGCCTTCGGCCTCGCAGCCTGCTCATCCGGTGATTCCGGAGACGACGGCGCCGGCGGCGAACCCGTCACGATCGAGTACCTGCACCGTCTTCCCGATGGAGAGGGCATGACCCCGACGTCCGAGATCGTCGATCGCTGGAACGCCGAGCACCCCGACATCCAGGTCAAGGCGACGAAGTTCGACGGCAAGTCAAGTGACATGATCCTCAAGCTCGAGACCGACGTGAAGGCGGGCAACGGACCCTGCCTGGCGCAGACGGGATACTCCGAGGTGCCGCAGCTGTTCGTCAAGGGTCTGCTGCAGGACGTGGCAGACGAGGCCAAGAAGTACGAGGACGACTTCTCGGCCGGAGCCTTCAGCGGCATGAAGGTCGGCGACGCCATCGTCGGCCTCCCCCAGGACACCGGACCCCTCGTGTACTTCTACAACGAGGCCGAGTTCCAGGCGCTCGGGCTCGATGCCCCGAAGACGCTCGACGACCTGACGGCGGACTCCGCCACGGCAGCGGCTGCCGGCAAGTACGTCACGGCGTTCACCCCCGATGAGGCGCAGAACTGGCTCGCCGCCCAGTCGGCTGCGGCAGGCGACACCTGGTTCAGCACCGCCGGCGACGAGTGGAAGGTCGACGCCGAGGGTGCGGGCTCCGAGCGCGTCGCCGCGTTCTGGCAGGGCCTGCTCGACGGCAAGCAGACCCTTGCGACCGAGCGCTGGGGCGAAGGCTTCACGGCCGCCCTCAACGACGGCAGTCTCATCGGCCACGTCGGCGCGGCATGGGAGGCCGGATTCCTCCTCGACTCGCTCGACGGCACCCCGGCAGAAGGACAGTGGCGCGTCGCCCAGCTCCCCGACTTCGGTGCCGGCGCCATGAGCGGCCCCGACGGCGGTTCCGGTGTCTCGGTCATGAAGGGCTGCGAGCACCCCGCCGAGGCGATGGAGTTCAACGACTGGTTCAACACACAGGTCGACGACCTCGCGTCGCAGGGCCTCGTCGTGGCCGCGAAGGGCGACGTGGAGACCCCCGAGAAGATGCTGCGCCAGTTCGGCGGACAGGACGTGCTCGCCGAGCTCGGCACCGCCACCGAGAACCTCAACCCCGACTTCCCCTACGCGCCGGGCTTCTCGACGCTGTCGAAGATGAACGAGACCGCAGCGGCAGCCGTGGCCGGCACCGCGACGGTCGCCGACATCTTCACCACGGCGCAGGACACGGCAGTGGCCTCTCTGAAGGACCTCGGCCTCCCGGTCGCGGAGTGACCGGGCGAGAAGGCATCATCGGATGATCGACGGCGGAGTGCACGCGCAATCGTGCACTCCGCCGTCGTCTTGACATCGAGAGGCGACACCATGGTCACAGTGACCGAGACGCGGGGCGCGGCACCGGAAGCTCCGCCGCGCAGCCCCACGGATCCGGCCCGCAGACGCCGGTTCGGAACCCGGAGGGAAGGCCTCACGGGCTGGCTGTTCATGACGCCGTTCGCGGTGCTGTTCGTACTGGTCTTCCTGGTCCCGATCATCGTGTCGATCCGGTCGTCGTTCTTCGCACAGGTTCCCGCGGGTGACGGACTCTACGGCGGCGGTGAGCTCGTCGACACGTTCGTCGGTCTGGAGAACTTCATCACCGCCGCGACCAACGGGGCGTTCTGGACCGGCATGGGTCGCGTGGTGCTCTATGCCGCGCTGCAGATCCCGGTGATGATCCTCGTCGCCCTCGGACTCGCCCTGCTGCTGGACTCGTTCATCGTGCGCCGTCCCACCCTCTTCCGACTCTCCTTCTTCCTCCCCTACGCGGTTCCCGGCATCATCGCGGCGATGATGTGGCTGTACCTCTACACCCCGGAGGTCTCACCCTTCCTGCCGTTCCTCCCCGAGGGCACCGACTTCATGGCGCCGGGAACGATCCTGTTCTCGATGGCGAACATGACGACCTGGACCTACACGGGCTACAACATGCTCATCTTCCTCTCCGCGCTGCAGGCCGTGCCACGTGACCTGTACGAGGCCGCGCGCCTCGACGGCGCGTCCGGCTTCCAGATCTCGATGCGCATCAAGGTGCCGCTCGTGCGGGGAGCCGCGCTGCTCGCCGTGCTGCTGTCGATCATCGGCACCATCCAGCTGTTCAACGAGCCGGTCGTGCTGCAGGCCGCGAACTCGTGGATGGGCAAGGACTTCACGCCCATGATGCTCACCTACAACACGATGATGGGCGAGATCTCGCCGTCCGGTAGCGGCCCCGCATCGGCATACTCCCTGCTCATGGCTCTGATCGCGGGTGTGCTCGCGATCGTGTACGCGCTGCTGCAGCGCCGGAAGGGCGACGCATGACCACCACGCGCCTCATCACCACAGGAGCTTCCCCGCGCCGACGGCCCCGCAGACCGCGCGACGTGGACGCCCCGCCACCCTCGATCGCCCCCACACCGGCCGCTCGGGCGTTCGGCATCGTCGCGCTCGTCGTGGCCACGCTGTACTTCCTCGTGCCCGTGTACTGGCTGATCGTCGCGTCGACAAAGAACAACACCGACCTCACGTCGACCTTCGGCTTCTGGTTCGCCGACTGGAACCTCGGCACGAACTACGACAGCCTCATGAACTGGACACAGGGCCTGTTCTGGCGGTGGGTCGGCAACTCGATGCTGTACTCCGTGAGCGCGGGCGTCATCGGCACCCTGTTCGCGGTGATGGCCGGTTACGCGATCGCGAAGTTCGCCTTCCCCGGCAAGCGCATCGCGGTGGGTGTCATCATGGCGGGGCTCCTGCTCCCGGTCGCACTGCTGACCGTTCCGCTGTACATCGAGTTCCAGGCGCTCGGACTCACCAACACCGTCTGGGCGATCATCATCCCGTCCGCGGTGTCGCCCTTCGGCGTCTTCCTCGGCATGGTCTACGCCCAGTCGTCGGTGCCGACCGAACTGCTGGAAGCCGCCCGCATCGACGGTGCCGGCGAGGCGCGCATCTTCTTCACGATCGTGATGCGGCTTCTGGGTCCGGCGATGGTGACGATCTTCCTGTTCATCTTCGTGGCCACCTGGAACAACTTCCTGCTGCCCCTCATGATGATCTCGAGTCAGGATCTGAAGCCCGTGACCCTCGGGCTCTACGGGATGGTGAGCTACTTCGCCCCGGACAAGGGAGCCGTCATGCTCGGCGCCCTGCTCGGAGTCATCCCGCTCGTGCTGTTGTTCTTCGCCCTGCAGAAGTACTGGCGCTCCGGCCTCGCCGCCGGCGCTGTGAAGGGCTGACCCCTGGTCACTCGGGTAAGACAGGCACCTCGACTGCGCAATGGCCGGAGGCTGCACGCGCGAGCCTTCGGTCATGCGTGATGAGCGGGCACCCGAACACGAACACACTCGCGAGCGCGACATAGGCGGCGTCGTAGGCCGTCATGTTGCGGCGGAGTGCCAGAATGCGAGGAATGAGCGGCAGCGTGGGGTGCAGTTCGACGCGTAGCCGTGTGAGGTCGGCGGCTGCGGTCTCGAGTGCGGCATCGGCCAGCGCACCTCCTCGATTCAGGCCGCGCAACACATCCTGCGACATCGCAACAGGCCAACGCGCTGCGCAGGGGCAGTGCTCCGAGGAATCGGGACAGCCCGATATCGACACCGGTCGTGCAGGAGGCCTTTCTCGAGTGCGCAGACGAACGGCCCGGAGGCGGGATGCCTCCGGGCCGTTCATGCGTCTGCTGGTCAGCTCAGGCGACGTCTCCGCAGCCACAGGGTCAGGCCGAGGCCCATCGCGAGCAGGGCCGCGAGCGCCGCCCCGGACCAGATCGCGCCGTCGGCACCGGTCGTCGCGAGGTTTCCGCCGCTTCCACCGCTGCCTATCGCAGCCGTGACGGCGAGGTCGCCCCGAGCCAGCTCGACACCCTGAGCATCGGTCGCGACGAGCGCGTGCGCGCCAGCCGGTGTCGACGCCGGGATCGTGACGGTCGCGACCGCGTCGCCTTCTGCTGACACGGTCACCTCGCCGATCCGCACGGGCTCGGAGTGCAGCCACAGCTGCACCAGCGCATCGGCCTCGAAGCCGCGGAGCTGCACCGTCAGCGTCGCGCCGGCGGAGACAGAGCCGACGGAGGCCGTGACGGTCGCCTTCTTCCCCGGCTTCGCCTTCTTGACCTTCAACGGTGCGCTCGCGAGTTCGGCGCCTGCCGCATCCCGCACGATGACCCGGTGCTTCCCGACCTCGGTGTTCGTCGGGATCAGCAGCCGCGTCGTCAACGCACCCTCCGCATCGACCGTGGCCTCCGTCAGTCCGGAGCCGTCGAGCCAGACCGAGACCGTCGACCGCGGCGCGAAGCCCGTGAGCGCCATGCCCACCGTCTCGCCGGCGCGCACCGTGTCGCTGTCGAGCCCGAGCTTCGGGTCGATCACCGGGTTGCACGCACTCAGGTCATCCGCAGGACGGGTCGCCGGGGCGTGGCCGGCCCGCGGTGCAGAGGATCCGTAGACGGCCATCTCGGCGACTGCCGCGAACTGTGTTCCCGAGATCGAAGAGAGCGCCGTCACGCGGATGTAGCGAGCCGTGGTCTCCGCGAAGTCCACGTCCTGCCACTCGGCGACGTTCTTCCACTCCCCCGAGGCGACGGGTGTATACGCCTCTCCGTCCGTCGACACCGCGACCTCGTATCCCTTGATGGGTCCGTTCTGGTTGGCACCGCGACGCAGGTACGAGATGCCGTCGACCTGCTCGGCAGCACCGAGGTCGAACGTCAGCACGTGCGGGTACGAGGTGGCCGCCGAACTCCACCGACTGTGCCAGAACGTGCCGGCGTTGCCGTCGAGCATGTTCGCGGCAGCGCCGTCTTCGCCCGAGGTCTCCTCCGAGCTCGCCGTCGCGGAGATCTGCGCGTTGGGGATGCGTGCCCGCGAGGACACCGACACCTCCTGGGTCGTGCTGACCGTACGCACATCGCAGTCGGCGAGATACGTCGCCGCTATCCCGATGCCGACCGTCGTACCCGCCGCCTCTGCCGGCGCGGTGACCAGCCAGGTGGTCTCCACACTGTCGCCGGCCGCGACCTCGTCGAACAGGTTCGACGAACCGTCGGCGACCTCGACCACATAGCCCTCCGGAACCTCGAGCTGCACGCCGATGTTCTCCACGGCGATCGACTCGCTGTTGGTGAAGGTGGTCGTGAACGCGGTCTGTGCCCCGGGGCTCAGGACGCCCGCTTCGCCCGAGACGGTCGCGCAGGGCGTGCCGCCGGCCGTGGGGCCGAGGTCGGTGACGGTGAAGTCGTCCAAGACGAAGTCCACGTCCGGTCCGCCCACGCGCTCGAGTCCCACCCAGGTGTAGTCGCCGCAGCCGACGATCACGTCCTGCGAGAAAGGCGTCGTCTCCAACGCCTGCGTGATGCCGGTGCGGCTGAGCGTGGTCGAGGTGACCTTGCCACCCGCCACCGCATCGGTGCCGGTGAGCCAGCGGTACGCCCCGCTTGCGCCGGCCTGATAGTCGAAGCCGATGCGGTACGAGTGCCCGGCCTGCAGCGGCACGAGCGTCGGATCCGTGCGGTAGACGACCCCGCTGTTCTCGGAGTGCGACATGAGCGAGTGGTCGCCGTTGAGCGTCGTGTCGACGGCCAGACCGGCGAGGGGCCCCGCATCGAACGGCTTGGCGGTGTTGCGCCACTCGCTGCTCGCGTACGGGTCATGCCGGCGCGAGATGCTGGTGCGCGGGTCGTCGATGCCGTTGGCGTCGCCCTTCACGAACGGTCCCCAACCCGCCTCGTTGCCCTCGAAGTCGTTCGAGTACACCGTGCCGGGTGCGAACGGGCCGGTGGTGTCGGCGGTGACGCGGGCATTGTCGATGCGCACCTTCGCGTCGCCGGCGACGGCACCGATCGAGACCCTCACCTCACCGGACGCCGGAGCGAGGAACGACGTCGAGCCGCGCTGGTAGTACTGGCCCGCCTTGGAGTCGGCGCGCATGTAGTTGTACGTCGGGGAGAGGTTCCACGTGCGCGTCACCGCCCCGGAGCCGGTGTCGACCGAGACGCTCACGTCACGGGTCGCGGTCGGATCGATCTGCACCTGAGCCGAGAACGCGTACCGCTGGCCGGGGGTGAGCCCGGTCACGGTCTGCGAGATCGACGAGGCAGCGGGGCCGAACACGGCGATGTTGTCGCCGCGGGACTCGTTCTTCGCACCGCCGAGGTCGGTGCGCTCGATCGTCACATCGCCCTGCGGGTTCCACACATCGAGCGAACCGGAGTTGAAACCCGGGTCGTCGAGACCGGCATCGCGGTACTCGACCGCCGCGCGCTGTGCGCCGCCCTGCGGCACCACGACGTAGGCCGCGCCCTTGTCACCGCTGAGCGTCAGCTCACCGCCGTTCGCGGTGGCCGTACCGACCTTGACGCGGCCCTGGTCACCGAGTTCGAAGACATCGAAGGTGGTGTTGCCCCGGAACGCGTCCGTGAGACCGAAGGTCTTCTCGCCGCCGGATGCGGAGTAGAAATACATCTTGTCGGCATCGACGGGCGAGCCGGCGTCCTGGTTCGACGCCAGCGACTGCCACGGAAGCAGGTAGGAGTCGCCGCGCAGCACCGTCGCGCCGTCCATGGTGACGACCCTGGTGCTGCCGTCCATCCGCACGGCCACACCATCGGTCAGAGTCGCCTCCGCACCGGCCTCGTAGGTCAACAGGTCGAAGTGCTGCAGGAACTTGGTCGGCAGGCTCTGCGTCCAGATGTTGTCGATGAAACCGTCCCAGTTGCGGTTGCCGACCCATCCCTCGGCGTCGACCAGACGCTGCTGGCCGAGCAGGGGGTCGTTGTTCCAGACGTCGGCCTGCCCGTTCTGGATGAAGCGCACCATCGTGGAGTTGATGCCCTTGTTGGTCACGCCCCCGTAGCTGAGGTCGTTCGGCCAGTGCGACCAGACCGTGCTGTCGACGAACTTGTCGCCCCACTCCGTCGCGACCTCGAGGTCCATGCCGTTCAGCTCGTCCGCGAGCTCCTCGGCGACCCACCCGTTGGAGAGGTACACGTCGATGTAGACGCCGCTGAGGCCGGGGACCTCGTCGCGCAGCTGCTGGAAGCGGTCGAGCACGCGCCCCGTGCCGAGGTCGGCCTGCTGGTTGATGTAGTACGACTGGTCGAGCCAGTTCCAGCCCGGCTTGTAGGGCGCCGCTCCGTCGATGATCGCGGAGTCAAACGCGTTCGCCTGCGGATACATCTCCGTGGCGTTGACGTGCACGCTCATGTCGGCGTTGAGCTTCGCCCCCTCGTCGACGAGGTTGTTCAGGTCGGTCAGCCCACCCGCGCGCTCGTTGTAGTTCCCGCCGTAGTCGGTGTTCGCGGAGTCATGGCCTTCGCTGCCGTAGCCCTTGTTGAGCACCCACTGTCCGAGGCCGTCGGTCTGGTTCGCGATGCGCTTGGTGTTGTCGAGAGTGAGGTCGAAGTAGTTCGTCGCGCTCGAAGCAAAGTTGAACGGGATCCTGCTGACGACGCGCTCTGCGACCCGGTCGGCGCCGAGACGCGGGGTGTCGACCTCGCGGTATCGGATCGCCGCGTCCTGCCAGTCGACCGCCGCGTCACCGTTGCGGTCGGCGGCGAGGAGCACCGTGACCTTCGGCAGCGCGTAGGTGGTCACGCGGCTGTCGACGGCGGTGGTCGGGTGGATCAGCCAGGCGCTGGATCCGATCTCAGCGGTGCGTCCCGCCGTCTCGGTCACGCGCGTGGTCAGGCGCGTGTTCCAGGAGGCTGTGTCACCGGATGCCTGCGTCGTCGCGTTGGTGATGACACTGCCGACGAGCGCACCGTTGCCCAGGAAGGCGAAGGCCGCCCCCTTCTGGCCGGTGGCCGTCGAGGCGTTGACCGCGATGTGCTCGTCGGCGTTCTTCGTGCTGTCGGGGCTGATCACGGTGCGGTCGAGCGCTGCACCGGCATCCGCGGCGCTCACGGAGAGGAACGCGTTGTCCGGGAGTCCGAGCGTGGTCACGGTGGCCCCGCCTTCGACAGCGGTGACCTCGAACCCGACGGTCCCGTCCTTCGCGACGCGGATGCTGCTGCGCACGGTCACGTCGATGCCGGTGAGCGTCGACACGTAGTCGACCCCGGTTGCCGAGGATGTCGAGGTGGTCGTCGACGGATAGGTGGTGCCGTTCACCGACCAGGTCTTCGCGGAGCTGCGCTGGCCGGCGATGCTCTCCCCGCCCACCCGGTATCCGGTGATGCGGGGGAACTCGGTCGACACGATGGCTGTCGTACCGCCGGCGGCGATCTCGACGGTCTCGTCGGTGTCGGGCGTCTCCGGTTCGGTGACGATCGGAGGCAGCGGCTCGTCGGAGAGGACCTCGATCTCACCCGCGCCTCCCCCGGTGGTGCCCTGCGCGTCGATCACGAGCAACGCCACGTAGCGGCCGTCCTTGGCGGAGTCCAGGGTGATGCGCTGCTTCTCGTCGTTCGCCGTCGGTGCGTGCAGCGTCGCCGTTGCCGAGGCCGCTCCCCATCCGCCGTCGGCCGGAGAGTTGCGCGCGACATCCGCGTAATCGGTCACATAGACCTCCACCGTCTTGGCGGCGACGCCCTGACCCTTCTTGACCGAGTAGTCGAGGGCCTTCACCGAGAGCGAGCGCTGCAGGTCGACGACGATCCAGTGCGGGAACGGGGCGTTCGCGGAGTACCGCGAGGTCCACTGCGTCGCGAAATCGCCGTCGAACGCCCCCAGCGCGGTGCCGTCGAGCGACGGCGGCGCCGGATAGGGGTCCGACTCGCTCGAGACCGCGTGCAGGCGATAGTCGGTCTTGGGCACCGGAACGAGGTCGGCGGCCTGCGCGGCCGTCGCCGGGGTGAGCACACCGCCGATTGCGAGCGCGGTCGCCAGCACGGAGCTGAGAGCGACGGCGGCGCGGGGCGGTCGGGAAGGTTTCGACACGTCTTGCCTCTCGATCGGAGCGACGTCGGGAGGAGGGACGCCCCGGTGCGCCGCAAGTGGTCATCGACGATCCACATCGATGTTTGCGCTATCACTGTAAGCGCACGTGGTCGCCTATATCAAGGCTTTTTGCCAGGCGAGCGCAAACATGCCTCGAAGTGCTGCGGCAGCGAAACCCATCCTCCGCGCCGAGACCCACCCTCACAGCCGCCTGAGACGATGGGTCTCGGCGCGGAGGATGGGTCTCGGAGCAGCAGCAGAGCGGTCAGGAGCCGATGAACTCCTCGGTCTCGCCGAAGGAGGGCTGCTCGCGGATCTCGACCGTCGCGCCGAGTCCGTCGGTGTCGAGCACCACGATCTCGTTGCGGCCCGTCCGCCACAGCGGCGCCGGCGCGTACAGCGTCTCCTGCGGTCCGATCTTCCAGTACCGGCCGAGGAGGAATCCGTTCAACCAGACCATGCCCTTCGAGCCGTCGGGAAATGCGAGCCAGGCGTCGAGCGGTTCGGCGATATCGAACGAGGCCACGGCGACCCCGTCGGCGGCGGGGTCGGCGGAAGGGGAGGTCGCCGCAGGAGCGTCGTGCGGGATCAGTCGATGCGTCCACCCGTTGACCAGTCGGCGACCGATCATCACGCCACGCATGATGCCCTTGCCCTCGCCGGTGTAGGGGCCGTAGTTGATGCGACCCAGGCTCTCGACGACGATGACGAGCCGGCCGACGCCACCTTCGCGCGGCAGGGGCAGAGACGTCTCGCCATCACGCTCGAGCACGCCGAGCCGAGCGCCGTCGAGGAACACCACTGCCCGGTCGTGCAGTCCGTCGACAGTGAGCGTCGCATCGGCGGGGAAGGACACGTCGGCCTCGTAGGCGACGAGCCCGTCTTCGGCGCCGAGCTCTTCGAAGGTGCGTGGTCGCGGCGAGACCTCGCCTGACGTGGGAAGCGAGGAGACCAGCTCGCTCAGGGAGGAGCGACGGTCGAGCGCTGCGGTAGCCGCACCCTGCCGCCGCGGCGCCGCGGGCACAGGCGGAAGAGCAGCTGCATGGAAGGGCGCGAACATCGCCCGAAGCGCATGGAACTTCTCGTTGAGGGTGCCGTCTTCGCCGATCGGCGCATCCGAGTCGTAGCTGGTGACGGTCGGCTGCAGCACCTGATCGTGGTTCGCCCCGTTCCAGAGACCGAAGTTCGTGCCTCCGTGCGCCATGTAGAGGCTCACGGATCCGCCCGCACGCAGCAGCTCCTCGATCGTGCCGCCGGCACTCGCGGCCGAACGCACGTGGTGCCGCTCCCCCCAGTGGTCGAACCACCCGCCCCACAGCTCACTGCACATGAGCGCATCGCCGTGACGACGCAGCTCCACCGCCTTCGCGACGCCGGTGCCGAAAGTGAATGTCGCCATGGCCCCAGGCACACTGCCGTGCTCGATCATGTCGCTCGTGATGCCGTCGGCGGTCGTGAGCATCTCGACCATCCCGCGGCGGCGCAGTCCGTCACGCAGATGCGCGAGGTAGGCGGGATCGCTGCCGAACGACCCGTACTCGTTCTCGACCTGAATCGCGACGATGGGTCCGCCGTGGGCAGCCTGCAGCGGGACGAGGCGGGGGATCAGCTCGTCGTACCAGGCGTCGACGGCCGCGAGGAAGTCGGCATCGCTCGTGCGCAGAGCAGCCACGCGGCCGGACAGCCAGAACGGGATGCCGCCGTTGGACCATTCCGCGCAGATGTAGGGGCTCGGCCGCAGGAAGACATCCAGGCCCACCTCTCCGGCGATGCGGATGAAACGCTCGATGTCGCGCCAGCCGTCGAAGCGCACATCGCCCTCGACGCGTTCGTGGAAGTTCCACGCGACATACGTGTCGACCGTGTTCGCGCCCATCGCGGCGAGGCGGCGGAGGCGGTCCTCCCACTGGTCGGGATGCACCCGGAAGTAGTGGATCGAACCGGCGATGATGCGGTGCGCGACGCCGTCGCGAAGGATCTCCCCGTCGCGCCAGGACAGGGCGGGAGCGCCGATCGGCGGCACGGCGGCCCGAGTGTCGACGGCAACGGACGCGGCGTCGACAGCCGAGGCGAGAAGGTCAGGCATAGCGCTCCAAGCACGAGTGTTTGCGTTCACATTATCGCATCACGATACTCCGCGCCTCCTGGATTCACGCCGATTGATCGCTACCATTGAGCACATGTCCCCTCGTCGCCCGAGAGACGACCGCGCCCCCAGCCAGGTCGATGTCGCCCAGCTTGCCGGTGTCTCCACACAGACCGTCTCCCGCGTCATGTCGGGGCAGGACAACGTGCGCCCCGACACCGCCAGGCGCGTTCTGGCAGCGGTCGAGGAACTCGGCTACCGGGTGCACGCCGCTGCCGCCTCGCTGGCGTCCGGTCGCACACGCGTGCTGGGTGTGATCGTCGTCTCCACCGACCGCTACTCGTCGGCAGCGCTCGGCGTCGGCATCCAACAGGCGGCGGCGGCGAACGGATACACGGTCTCGACCGCAGCCGTCGCCGATCACGCGTCGGCCGAGGCCTTCCTCGAAGCCTTCGACCGACTCGAGCGCCAGGGAGCCGAGGGCATCATCCTCGGAGTGCCGCTCGAACTCGAGAGCCCGGCCATGAGGGCGCGCACCGAGCGCACGCCCGCGACCCGCAGCGAGCGCACCTCTCTCGAAGAGGATGCTCCGCTCGCCGTCGATCAGCGCGCGATCGCCCGCCTCGCGGTCGAGCATCTCCTCGACCTCGGCCACAAGACCGTGTGGCACGTGTCGGGCGACGACTACTGGACCGAGACGCAGCAGCGCAGCGAGGCGTGGGAGCAGACGCTCCGCGACCGCGGGATCGTGCCCCCGCCGCTGATCCCCGCCGACTGGACACCAGAGTCGGGCTACCGCGCCGGTCGCACGATCGCCGCCATCCCCGAGGCCACGGCCGTGTTCGTCAGCAGCGACGAGATGGCGTTCGGCCTGATCCGCGCGCTGCATGAGGCCGGACGCAGCGTTCCCGACGACGTCTCGGTGGTGAGTGTCGACGACATCGCCCTCGCCGCCTACGCCTCCCCGGCACTCACCACCGTCCGCCAGCCCTTCGAGGCCATGGGCCGCGCGGCGGCGCTCCGGGTGATCGCGCAGATCGAGGGCCATGAGGCGGTGGGCGAGATGCCCTCCACCGATCCTCAGCTCATCGTGCGTTCATCGACGGCCCCGCCGCGGACGGCGTGAGCTGATCGAGCGCATCACCAGCGCCCGTGCCGGCGCTCCCACTCGTCCTCGACTGTGCGCCGACGACCTGCGACGATGCCCGCGGGGATGGAGGCCACGAGCACTCCCGCGACGACCAGCAGCGGAACCTGCCAGCCCGCGGTGGTCTCGTGGAGGAGCCCGACGAGCAGCGGGAAGGTCGCCGCGATCCCGTAGCCGATGCTCTGCACGAAACCGCTCAGCGCCACTGCGCTCTCCGGAGTGCGGGCGCGGATGCTCAGCAGCACGAGACTGAGCGGGAACATGATGGCCGTGAGGCCGAAGATCGCCACCCAGAGCGGCAGAGCGACGGTCGGGAAGAGCAGCAGCCCGAGAAGGCCGACCAGTCCCGCGGCCACTGCCACGAAGAACAGGGGCCTGGTGGCCTGGAAACGCACCACGAGCACGGGGACGAGCATCGAACACGGCAGACCCACCAGAGCGAACAGCGACAGCAGGAACCCTGCCGTGGCCGGGGTGACGCCGCCGATGTCGACGAGCATGGTGGGCAGCCACGCGAAAGCGACGTACGCCATGGTGGACGAGGTGCCGAACACGAGAGCGAGCGACCAGGCCAGCGGCAGCCGCCACAGCCGCCCGAACGCCTTCGGGTTGGCGGACTGGGTCGTGATGGGTCCGGTGGATGCGGCCACCGCGTCGCGGACGTCGTCAACTCCGTCGGTCGGATCCGGGACCAGCAGCTCCGTGGTCATCGCGCGGTCGTCGGGCTCGGAGTGTGAACGCACCAGCAGCGTGATCCAGGGAACCAGAGCGAGAGCGGCCACCACACCCCACATGCCGAGCGACACCCGCCAGCCGAGACTGTCGGCGACGGGAACCGCGACCAGAGGTGGCAGGAACGTCGAGACGGCGAGCGTGGTCGAGTAGGCCGTCATCATGACGCCGAGACGGTCCGCGAAGTACTTCTTGACCAACGGCGGCAGCAGCACGTTGCCGGAACCGACACCCGCGAACACGAGAGCGGTGGCCGCGAGCAGGCTCGTCGAGTCCTGCGCGACGCCGCGCAGGAGCATGCCGGCCGCCATCAGCGTGATCGCGGCGACGGCCATCCGCTCCAGACCGAACCGCCGCTCGAACAGGGGCGTGAGCAGACCGAAGATCGCGAAGCACACCGGAGGCGCGGCACCGATCAGTCCGATCACGACGGGCGAGACCGGGAAGTCCGCGGCGACGTGATCGATGACCGGCGACAGGGAGGCGACCGCGGAACGCAACGAGAACGCCACCAGGACGATCCCCACGAGTGCGAGAGCCCGACCCTGCCACAGCGGTCGTGCGCTCGGCATCGTCATGAAGTCTGCGACCCCTCCACCCAGGCGAGATACTCGTCGGAGACCGTGCCGGTCACATATCGGCCGTCGAAGCAGCTCATGTCGAGATCCGTGAGCACGGAACCCTCGGTGATCGCAGCCTTGAGGTCTTCGACCTCCTGATACACGAGATGGTCGCAGCCGAGCTCGTCGGCGATCTCGGGGATCGTGCGTCCGTGGGCGATGAGCTCGTGACGGGACGGCATGTTGATCCCGTAGACGTGCGGGTGCCGCACGGGCGGTGCTGCCGACGCGAAGGTGACGGAGGCGGCTCCGGCATCCCGCGCCATCTGGATGATCTCCTTGGAGGTCGTTCCCCGCACGATCGAGTCGTCGATGAGGAGCACGTTCTTGCCCTGGAACTCGGTCGACATGGCGTTGAGCTTCTGGCGGACGCTCTTCTTGCGCACCGCCTGCCCCGGCATGATGAAGGTGCGGCCGACGTAGCGGTTCTTGTAGAAGCCCTCGCGGTACTCGATGCCGAGCTTGCGGGCGACCTCCATCGCGGCGGGGCGCGAGGAGTCGGGGATCGGCATGACCACGTCGATCTTGTCCATCGGCACATGCTTGGCGATCGTGTCGGCGAGCTTGTCGCCCATGCGCAGACGCGACTCGTAGACGGAGATGCCGTTCATGACGGAGTCGGGGCGGGCGAGGTAGACGTACTCGAACGCGCAGGGCGCGAGCGTCGCGGCGGTGGCGCACTGCTGGGAGAACAGCTCGCCGTCGTTGGTGATGAAGACGGCCTCACCGGGCTCGACCTCGCGCACGACCTCGTAGTCGCCGTTCTCGAGCACCAGCGACTCGCTCGCGACGACCCACTCGTCCTTGCCCTCGGCCCCTGGGACGGTCGAAGGACGACGGCCCAGGATCAGCGGGCGGATGCCGAAGGGGTCACGGAAGGCGAGCAGACCGTATCCGGCGATCACCGCGATCACCGCATAGGCGCCCTCGATGCGCTCGTGCGTGCGGGCGACGGCCTCGAACACCCGCTCGGGGTCGAGGTCGACGGTCGAGGTGGTGTTCTGCAGCTCACCCGCGAGCACGTTGAGCAGCAACTCGGTGTCGCTCGAGGAGTTCAGGTGGCGACGGTCGCGCTTGGCCATGTCGGCCGTGAGCTCACGCGTGTTGGTGAGGTTGCCGTTGTGGATGAGGATGATGCCGTACGGCGCGTTCACGTAGAACGGCTGCATCTCCTCCTCGTTCGAGGCCGTGCCCTTGGTGGCATAGCGCACATGACCCAGACCCACGTTGCCGAGCAGGGCGCGCATGTCTCGGGTGCGGAAGGCCTCGCGGACCATGCCCTGTGCCTTGGCGTTGTGCATCACGCCGTTCGCCTCGGCGGTCGCGATGCCCGTCGCATCCTGGCCGCGGTGCTGCAGCAGCAGGAGTGCGTCGTAGATGTCCTGATTGACCGGGGCAGAGCCCACCATTCCGACGATGCCGCACATGGGCTCTTACTTCGCTCCGTCCGCATAGGCGCCGACGAGGCGCACTGCTCCACCATCGACGCCCTTGGCGCCCTGTTCGAATTCACCGGCTGGACGCGGGCCGAAGCCCACGGTCCCGACCTGCCACGAGGGCATGCCCTCGGCGTTCAGAGCGGCGATCGCGGCGTCCTTCTTGTCCGCGGCGACCACCGCGAGGAATCCGATGCCGAGGTTCCAGGTGCCCTCGGCAGATTCCAGCGTGGAGCCGGCGATGTCGCTGAGCACACGGAAGACCGGACTCGGCGACCAGCTGCTGCGGTCGACCTCGGCCCAGCTGCCCTGCGGGAGCACGCGGGCGAGGTTCGCCGCGATGCCGCCGCCGGTGACATGGCTGAGCGCGTGGACGCCGCCGGACAGCTGCTCGATCAGGCGCAGCAGCGGAAGCGTGTACAGGCGGGTCGGCTCGAGGAGCGCCTCGCCCCACGTGGTTCCGAAGTCAGCGGCGTTGTCGCCGTAGGAGATGCCGGCACCGGTGATGATGTGCCGCACGAGGGAGTAGCCGTTGGAGTGCAGTCCGCTGGAAGCCACGGCGATGACCGCGTCGCCATCCTGCACGCGGTCGGCGCCCAGGATCGCATCCGCCTCGACCACACCCGTCGCCGCCCCCGCCACGTCGTAGTCGCGCGGTCCGAGCAGACCGGGGTGCTCCGCCGTCTCGCCGCCGACCAGAGCCGTGCCGGTCGCGGAGCATGCCTCGGCGATGCCGCGCACGATGTCGGCGATGCGCTGCGGATAGACCTTGCCGCACGCGATGTAGTCGGTCATGAAGAGAGGCTTCGCGCCCACCACCACGATGTCGTCGACGACCATGCCGACCAGGTCCTGGCCGATCGTGTCGTGCTTGTCGATGGCCTGCGCGATCGCGACCTTCGTGCCGACGCCGTCGGTACTGGTCGCGAGCAGCGGACGACGGAAGTCGCGCAGCGCGCTGGCGTCGAACAGGCCGGCGAATCCGCCGACACCGCCGAGCACTTCGGGGCCGTGCGTCGCGCGTACGGAGGACTTCATCAGCTCGACGGCGAGATCACCTGCAGCGGTATCGACGCCGGCTTCGGAATAGGGGTTGGTGGGGGAGGCAGCCACGCCCCCAGCCTACCGCCCGGAGCAGGCCACTCTCTCCGCGAAGTCCGACCCGGCCTCGCCAAGCGTCCACCCGAGTTCTCACCCGACGACATATGAACCCGGAGAGCCGCCGCCGTCGACCGTCCGCCTACGATGGGGCCATGGCAGACAAGCCGCAGTGGCTCATCCGCGAAGACGCGAGCGTTCCGGTGCTCGTCGCGCTCGCACTGCGGCAACAGCTCGGGATCCGGGTTCCCGAAGACCTTCCGAGTCTGCGGGAGCTCGCCGTCCGCGCCCCCGATGCCGCCGACGCCTCCCCCGATCTCGAAGCGCAGTGGCGCCATTACTGGGACATGACCGTGGAACCTCGCGCCCACCCCTCGGATGTACCGCTCGAACTCATCGACGGATTCGACACCCTGGTCGCGCTGCCCGCCCGCGGTGCGGAGGAGCTCATGGCGGCGATCGCGCCCCAGGCGACGTCGGCCCTGCTGTATGCGCGTGCCGCGCACGACAGGTACGTGACCTCGATGAAGAGCCATACCGGCGGCGATGCCTACCGCGCGTATGCGAGCGCGATCGCGGAGTTCGAGCGCGAGGTCGGCCGCCGGGCCCACTCGTTCGAGCTGAACGTGCAGGTGCTGCCGTTCTCGCAGCGCGGTATCTGGTGGATCGGGGCTCTCACGGTCGCCGTGACCGATGGACTGCGCCGCGATGTCGTGGCATTCGACGCTGCGATCCGTCCGGTGATCGCCGAGTTGGCGTAGCGGTCAGTCCTCGTCGACGACGGTCTCGCGGTCGACCCGCACGACCCGGTCATGGCGACGGGCGAGACGCTCCAGGATCAGGCCGACGACGCCCCCCAGGGCGATCCCGATCGGGACCGTCCACAGCAACAGGAAGCCGAACACCTGGCCGGGCGGGTAGACGATGTCGAGGGCCTGCGACTCGTCGAAGCTGCCGGTCCAGGTGAGGATGCCGGCCGCGATCACACCGACCACGACGCCGATGCCCATGAGCACGCCGTACCGCGGCACGCGGCGCACGGTCGCTTCGACGGTCTGGTGCGAGTCGGTGGGGGTCATGTCTCCATTGTCCCACCGACGACGGCCGCCGTGCACCGGTGTCACGAGCGGCAGAACGGCCCTCCCCACGTCTGCTGCGGGGAGGGCCGTTCCGTGTCACCGCGATCAGACCTCGGTGGTCGTCTCGGCGGTCTCCGCCACCCGGTTGCGACGGGCGATCAGCACACCGCCGGTCGCAGCGAGGGCGACCACGACCAGACCACCGACGATCCACGGCCACACCGGAGCACCCTCGGCGTCGGCGGGCTCGTCCGCGGCAGTCACCACCGCAGCCGCCTCCGAGTCGGATTCCGGCTTCTCCGCCTCGACGCCGCAGTCCGCGCCGACCGGGATGACAGCCGTGACCGGATCGAGCTCCTCCCCCGCGGCGTAGGTGCCGAAGGCTGAGGCCCCGGCCTCGGTCAGCGTCGTGGGGATCGCGTCGAGCGTCAGCGCGCCATCGACGACTGCGGCATCACCGAGGGCGAACTCCGCGAGGCGGACCCCCTTCTGATCGATGCTCTCCCCGCCCTGCGTGGTGCCGGTCACGTCGAAGACGAGGTAGCCCTTGTCTCCCGCGAGTTCGACCGCCGCGTTCGCGAGTGTCGTGTTCAGCGCGCCGTCATGACCCGTGAAGGTGATGCTGCCGCCGAAGGTGATCAGGCCGGCGAGGCTCTCGTCGTCCAGGGATCCCGCCCCGTTCCCCCACACGTAGTCGGGGTACTCATAGGTCACGTCGGTCAGGGTCCAGCCCCCCTTCGCGATGCCCTCGATGTAGGTGCGGAACGACTCCTTGTAGCCCCACTTGAGCGTGGCGCCCTCCACCGTGCAGACGCCGATCGCCGCCGTCGCCCTGTTCAGGGTGAACACCAGACCACGGTTGACGGAGCCCTGGAACGTGAGCGTGTGCTCGCCGTCCTCGAGTGCGGCGGGAAGGGCACCCGACCAGGTCGCGACACCGTTCTCATCGGCCGCCACCGTGTCGAGGAGCACGGGGGTCGAGTACACGACGACCTTGATCCCCTGCTCGTTCGCCCGGAATCCGGATGCGGACACCGTCGCGGGCTGCCCCGCGGCGAGTGCGGCCAGAGCGGCCTCGTCGGCCTCGATTCCCGCGGTCGCCGGCGGGGTCGGCGGCAGCGTGACCTTCGGCTTCACGACCGCTGCGGCGACCGTGCCGCTCGATCCGGCGGGCGCTGAGGCGACCGAGCCGATCGTGAAGGTCACCGGGTTCAGTGCCGTGCCGTAGCCCGAGAGCACCCGATCGCGTCCCTCAGCGGTCAGCGCCGCGGGAGCCGCCGTGTAGGTCACCGCGCCGTTGGCAGCGACGCGCGCCGCCCCGGACAGGTCGAGCGTCGCGAACGGCACCTGCGCGCCGCCACTGGTGACGTACAGAGTCGCGGCGTTCGTCGAGGTGATGCGGATCGACGGGTTCGAGACCGTCACGTCCAGCACGCCCTGGTGTCCGGTGAAGCGCACCGATCCGCGGTACACGACGCTGCCGAGACCGGTGTTCACGTCGAAGTCGCCCCCGACGGTCTGGCCGAACTGGAACTGACCGCCGGAACGGGTCGCGCCGTCGGAGACCGCGATGGACCCCTTCGCGATGTTGCCCGTGATGTAGTCGGTGAACGACGAGGAGATGGCCCAGCGGAGGGAGCCGCCCGGAACGCTCGCCGCCGGAGCGGTCGGCGTGACCGGTGTGCCCGGTGTCTCCGGTACTTCAGGGTTCTTCACGTCGAGCAGGGCATCCCACTGCGCCGGCGTGATGGTCACGGCGGAGCGCGCGTAGATCGTGCTCGCATCGGGCATCGAGTGCTGCTTCCACACGATCACCTCGTACGACTTCGTGCGGTCGAGGTTCTTCGCCGCGGTCGTGAGGTCGACCGCGAAGGCACCGAACGTGACCTTCTGCACATACTGCATCGCGAGGAAACCGCCGTCGGCGCTCACCTCCGCCTCGGTCCCGGCCTCGATCAGTGCGACGTAGGCGCCGGGGATCTCGCCGAGGTTCGTGGCTGCGGCGTTGACGGTCAGGCCGTCCTTCGCCGTCGCCGTCTTCACCGTCGTCGTCGTCTTCGGCCCCGCAGGGAACAGCGTGTCCCACTGCGCGCCGGTCACCGTGACGGTGCTCCGCCCGTAGATCGTGCTCGCATCGGGCATCGAGTGCTGCTTCCACACGATGACCTCGTACGACTTCGCGCGGTCGAGCGTGTCGGTGGCTGCGGTCAAGTCGACCGAGAGCGCGCCACCAGAGATGTTCCGCACGTACTGCATCGCCAGGAAGCCGCTGCTGCCGGTGACGTTCGCCTCGGTGCCCTTCTCGATCAGCGCGACGTAGGCGCCGGTGATCGCGCCGAGCTGGGAGGCGGAGGCGGTGACGGTGAGCCCGCCGCTCGCGCTCGCAGATTTCACCGTCGTGGTCACGCCCGACGCGACACCGTAGTTCAGGGCGACGCTGCGCTCCTGATCGGCGTTGACCACCCCACCGGCCGCGTACGTGTAGACACCGTAGGAGCCAGGCGTCGCCGCCGCATCCTTCAGGGTGATGGTCGCCTGGAACGTGCCGTCGGCCGCGATGTCGACCCACTGCGCGCGGATCGCGCCCTGGTACTGCGCGGGAACCTGATTCAGCACACCTTCGGCGAGTGCCCAGACCTGCGCGCCCACCGAACGGGCCGACGAGGCGGCACCGGCGGACGGCTGCCACGTAGAGGCGAAGTTGCCGAAGACCACGTAGGTGCCCTGGGGGAGGTGCTTCGGGATCGGCACGCCACGCCCCTCGGTGCCGAGGTTCGCCGTCGGGTCGTAGCCGGATCCCTTCACCACGACCCTGTCGCCCGCCTTGAGCGGCACCCCGGCAGCCGGAGTCGTGCCGTCGGCGAGGAAGACCTCGATCGCCGCAGACTTCGGCGAGGTGCCCGGATCGGTACCCGGATCGGTGCCGGGGTCCGTACCGGGGTCCGTACCGGGGTCCGTACCGGGGTCCGTACCAGGATCGGTGCCAGGATCGGTGCCAGGATCGGTACCAGGATCGGTACCAGGATCGGTGCCAGGGTCGGTACCGGGATCGGTCGGCACGGGACCGAACACGGCGTCCCACTGTCCGGACGAGATGACGACATCGCCGCGACCGTAGATAGTGGCGTCGCTGGGGTTCGAGTGCTTCTGCCACACGAGCACCTCGTAGGACTTCGTCCGATCCAGCGATCCGGCCGGTGCATCGAGCGTGAACGAGCTCGCGCCGGCGGCGACGGTCGGCATCACGAACGCGGCATACCCGCCCCCGCCGCTGAGTCCCGACTCCGTGCCCTTGATGATCAGCGCGGCGTACGCGCCTTCGACCTCGGGCAGGCCGGCGGCCTGCACTTGCACGCTCACGCCGGAGGTGGCTGCCGACGCGACCGTGGCGGTGACCGCAGCGCCGGCCGCGTGCGCGGGCGGGACGATCACCGCACCGGCGGCGACGAGGAGAAGAGAGACGAAAGCGGCGAGCAGCACGCGTATGCGGGTGCTCACCGAGGGTGCGGGGGCTGTGGTGTTCACGGTTCTCCACGGCTCCGGGCGCACCGAGAAGCAGGCGCGCCGGCGGTGCCGCAATGCAGTCGGGCGAGGAAGGAGTTTTGGTTAGGCTTAGCTAAGCAAGCCGCCGGTCCCGAGCGTAGAGGTACGGATCATCGCGCGTCAAGTTTTAGGATAGCCTGCCTAATGCGTCGAGTTCCTGCCCTCCTCTTCGTCGCCGTTCTCGCCCTCGGGCTCACCGCCTGCGCAGAACCGGAGGCCACCGCAGCACCGGCCTCCGTCGCCGATGACGACTGCCCGCAGGCATCCGTCCCGCTCGCATCGCTCGACCTCATCGACGACGTGCGCACGCACGAAGGCCCCTCGACCGCCTGCCTGTCGAGTCACGCGATCGAGCCCGTCGACGACGACACTGCGCCGAAGCTGCCCGTGGCCGTGACCGACAGCGAGGGTCACGAGGTCGAGATCACCGCCGTCGACCGCATCCTCCCGATCGATATCTCCGGCACGATCGCATCGACCGTCTTCGCCCTGGGACTCGGCGACCAGGTCGTCGGTCGCGACGCCTCCACCGTCTTCGCCGGTACCGAAGACCTTCCCGTCGTGACGAAGACCGGTCACACGCTCAATGCCGAGGCGATCCTCGAGCTGGCCCCGACCGTGGTCCTCACCGACACCACGATCGGCCCGAAGGAGGTGCGTCAGCAGTTGCGCGACGCGGGAATCGCGGTCGTCGTGATCTCCAGCGACCGGCGACTCGACACCACCGACGAGCTGGTGACCGAGATCGCCGCCGCTCTCGGTGTGCCGAGCCGCGGTGAAGCACTCATCCAGCGGCTGGATGCATCGGTCGACGAGACGCTCGCGGAGATCGCAGAGGTCGTTCCCGCCGACGAAGCCGAACGCGCACGGATGCTGTTCCTGTACGTGCGCGGCAGCGCGAACGTCTACTACATCTTCGGCGAGGACTCCGGAGCCGATTCGCTGATCGATGCCGTCGGCGGTGTCGACGTGGCGGCCGAGATCGGCTGGGAGGGCATGAAGCCGATGACCGCGGAAGCCCTGGTCGCCGCACAGCCCGACGTCCTCGTGATGATGACCGACGGCCTGGAGTCGGTCGGCGGCATCGACGGACTGATCGAGCGGATCCCCGCCGTGGCAGAGACCCCCGCCGGAGCGAATCGCCGCGTGATCGACATGGCGGACAGCGAGATCCTCAGCTTCGGTCCACGTACCGCCGACGTGATCGGGGCCCTGGCTCGCGCCCTCTACGCCCCCGAGCCCGCGACGTGACCGGCGAGGTCGTCACCCCGACCCCTTCGAGGCACCGGGGTCTGCGCTTCGCGCTGGTGACGGTCGGCCTGATCGTCGCGCTCGCCGTCACCTGCATCGTGTCGATCACGAGCGGACAGTATGACCTCTCCCCCGCATCGCTGATCGGAGTGCTGCTGCGCGGTGTCGGCATCGACACCGCGTGGGCGCCGACGGCTTCCACCGACTACGGTGTGATCTTCAATCTGCGGATGCCGCGCATCGTGCTCGGGCTCCTCGTCGGCGCCGCTCTCGCCGTCTCGGGTGTGCTCATGCAGGCGATCTTCGGCAACCCCCTCGCGGACGCCGGTGTCGTGGGGGTCTCCTCGGGCGCAGCGCTCGGCGCGGCAGCGAGCATCACCTTCGGGCTCGCGACGTTCGGCATGTGGACCACGCCGACGTTCGCGTTCCTCGGGGGGCTGGTCGCAGTGTTCTCGGTGTACTTCATCAGTCGGTCCGGTGGTCGCACCGAGGTCGTGACCCTGCTGCTGACGGGCATCGCGATCAACGCGATCGCGGGCGCCGGTATGGCGTTCTTCACGTTCCTCGGCACCACGTCGACGCGCGAGCAGATCGTGTTCTGGCAGCTGGGATCGCTGAACGGCGCGTTGTGGTCGAACATCCAGCTGGTCGCACCCCTCGTGCTTATCGGCGTCGTCATCGCGCTGGTCGTGGCACCGAGCCTCGACCTCTTCGCCCTCGGCGAGCGCACCGCCAGGCACCTCGGCGTCAATGTCGAGCTGCTGCGGATCGTCGTCATCGTGACCGTCGCGCTGCTGGTGTGCGCGGCGGTCGCGTTCGCGGGGATCATCGGCTTCGCCGGGCTCGTGGTCCCGCACCTGATGCGCATGCTGATCGGGCCGGCCCACCTGCCGCTCGTGATCGCCTCGGCTCTCGGTGGCGCACTGCTCATCGCCGTCGCCGACCTCGTCGCACGCACGGCCGTCCCGCTCGCCGACCTGCCGATCGGGATGATCACCTCGCTCGTGGGCGGCCCGTTCTTCCTGTGGCTGCTCGTGCGCACGCGCCGCCGCTCGGGAGGATGGGCATGACCGTGCGGCTCCGCGGATCGGGGCTCACGGTCCGCGTGGGCGAAGGACGGACGATCCTCGACGACGCCTCCATCGAGATCCACCGCGGAGAGATCCACGCCCTGGTCGGGCCGAACGGGGCAGGCAAGTCCACCCTGTTCGGAGTGCTCGCCGGAGACGTGCCGGCTCACGCAGGGACGGTCGAGCTCGACGGGCGGTCGATCGACCGGATCAAGCCGCGCACGCTCGCCCAGCAGCGCGCTGTCCTCCTGCAGGAGAACACCGTCACGTTTCCCTTCAGCGCCGAACAGGTCGTGCGCATGGGGCGTACTCCGTGGGCACGCACACCCGCGGCCGACGAGGACGACGAGCTGGTGTCCGCAGCGATGACACAGACCGAGGTGACGGCGCTCGGATCGCGGGCCGTGCCCTCACTGTCCGGCGGCGAGCGCGCAAGGGTCGCCCTCGCCCGCGTGATCGCCCAGGCCACCGGCGTCCTGCTGCTCGACGAACCGACCGCTGCTCTCGACCTCAAGCACCACGAAGACGTCATGCGGTTGATCCGGGGACTCGCTGACACGGGGATCGCGGTGGCGATCGTGCTGCACGACCTCAACGCCGCACTCGCGCACGCCGACCGCGTCACCTTGCTCACGGGCGGTCGGGTCGCGGCGACGGGCACAGCGAGCGAGGTGCTCACTGCCGAGCGGATCGAGCAGGTGTACGGCCAGGCGGTCGACGTGTTCCCCCACCCCACGACCGGTGTGCCGCTCGTGGTCGCTCGGCGCTGAACCCTGCGGGGCTAGGACTGTTCGCGAAGCGAGCGGATCATGCTTCGGAGGATCTTCCGTGCTCCCGCCTGCTCCTCCTGTGTCATGCCGGACAGCATCCGGACCTCGACGGAGCGGACGGCCGCCGTCGCCGTCGCGAGACTTTCACGGCCGCGCTCGGTGAGGCGGGCGGGGAGAGTCTTCCCGACAGGCGCTTCCGACGGCCTGGTGACGAACCCCTCGCGTTCGAGCGCCTGGAGCAGGACATTCATCGACTGCCTCGTCACGAATGCGCCCCGTGCGAGATCGGAGTTCGACAGGCCGGGCCGCTGGGAGAGCAGTTCGAGACAGGAGTAGTGGGTGATGGTCATGCCGAGCGGGCGCAGCACCTCTTCCATCGCGGTGCGGAGAGCGCTCGATGCCTCCTTCAGCAGGTAGCCCAACGACGTGTCGAGGTCGATGCCTGCGCGGTCTTGACTCATGTCAGTATTCTGACATACACTCGCCTATGTCAGAAAACTGACACGAAGCGAAGGATTCTCCCATGCCCGTCACCGGCCCCGACTTCATCTCCCTGCAGGCGCGCGACCTCGCCGCCTCCCAGGCGTTCTACGAGCGCTACCTCGGCCTCGTCCGCTCTCCCGCAGGCCCTCCCCACGCCGTGGTGTTCGACACAGCCCCGATCGCATTCGCGCTGCGTGACATCGCACCGGGCACCGACCTGACCGGCGTAGCCCAGCCCGGCATCGGCGCCGCCATCTGGCTGCACGCCACCGATGTCCAGGCCATCCACGATGCACTCCTCGCCGACGGACACACCATCGTCGCGGAACCGATCGACGGCCCGTTCGGTCGGACCTTCACGTTCGCCGATCCCGACGGGTACCGGATCACCCTCCACGACCGCGCCTGACTCCCCGCCGCGTGCCTGCCCGCCGCTACGCTGGAGGATCGCCCACCGGAGGATCGATACGCCATGCCGTCTGCATCCGAACTGCTCGACATCGCCCTCTCCGCCGCCGCTGCCGGCGCCGCAGTCCTCGCCGAGGCGGCAGACGAGCGCGATGCATCGCCCGACGCACTCGGCCTTCGCACGAAGGGCGCGTCCGGCGACGTGGTGACCGAGATCGACCTGCGCGCCGAACGCGCGATTCGCGCTGTGATCGCCGAACACCGCCCCGACGACGAGGTGTCGGGCGAGGAGTACGCGACCACCGGCACCGGCTCCGCGCTCCGCTGGTCGATCGACCCGCTCGACGGCACCTCGAACTTCGTGCGCGGACTGCCGCACTACGGGTCGTCGGTCGCGGTGCAGGACGTGCACTCCGGCGCCTGGCTCGCCGGCGTGGTGCACGCCCCCGAGCTCGAGCACGTCTACTCCGCCGGAGCGGGACTGGGGGCGTACCGCGAGTCCCGCGGCACGCGGCGAAGGCTTCACGGGCCGGCAGCAGACGCGACCCCTGTGCTGCTCGCAGTCGGCTTCTCGTACGACGCCGAGCAGCGGGCGCGGCAGCTCACCGACCTGCCGGCGAGGATGTCGGCGTTCACGGATCTCCGCAGCGTGGGCTCGGCAGCGCTCGGGCTGTGCCTCGTGGCAGAGGGCAGCGTCGACGCCTTCATCGAGACCGACCTGTACGAGTTCGACTGGGCGGCGGGCGCGCTGATCGCCGAAGAGGCCGGGCTCATCGTGAAGCGTCCGGCGACGATGCGCGGCGGCATCGTCGCTCACCCGCCGCATCTGCCGGTCCACTAGAGGATCTGGCAAAGCCCGGAGGGATCTGCCCGGCACCATACAATCGCGGTGAAGGCGACGCGCCAGGCCGGGATACCGGCAACGGCGAAGGGGTGCGAGGGAGGGCCAGGATGTTCGGTTCGAAGAAGAAGAAGCAGCGCCTCAACGATCTGATGGAGCAGCTCAGGCCCGATCTGAGTCGGGAATCGCTCGGCGTCGGACCCGACTTCCCCGGCGTCGCCCCGAACCCGCTCCTGAGCGGTGAGGCACGCACTCGCAATGCAGAACTGCGTACGGGCGAGCTTGCGCTCGGCGTTCTCGTCGACTGGCGAGAGGTCAACAGCAACCCCCGTGTGGTCCTGATGCTCGACGTGGAGACCGCCGACGGGATCTCGTTCCGCGGTATCGCCGACGAAGACCTCACCATCACCGACCTCACCCGGCTCGCGCCAGGACAGACGATGCCCGTGCGCTACCGGCCGGCCGTCATGGACCACTACGTCACCCTCGCCCGAGACGCGGACCCCGCCCTCGTGCAGCAGCTCGCTGACGAGATCGCGCGACGCAAACGGGCCTGACCCGCAGCCCTATGCGCCGGTCTGACCGGTCCCGTCCTGAGCCCGCACGATCTCCTCGACGAAGCGCGCGACGGCGACAGAACCGGGATCCGCGTGACCGACCGAGCGCTCCTGCTGCCATCCGGCGCGACCGCGTCGTGACTGCCATCCGGTGCTCTCGGTGACCGCGGCGAGCGCCGCCTTCGAAGCCGCGCCCGCATCCGCCCCGGCCTCCAGCGCCTCAGCGATCGGGAGGAGCACGTCGATCACGGTCTTGTCACCGGGCACGGCCCCGCCCTGTGCGCCGATCTTCGCCGCCGCAGTGCGCACGACGTCGATGAGACCCGCACGGTCGAGGTGTGCACCCACGGGCGTCTGCTCCGCCGCGGCGAGCAGACCGTTGCCGATCAGGGCCGCGAACGTCGACGGGTTCGCTGCGGCGAATGCGTCACCCGAAGCACGCAGCACGCTGCGGGCATCGAGGTCGTCCGGAAGCTGCTGCAGCATATCTGCGACCGCCGCGCTGCCCACCGCGACCGTGACGCCGAGGTCTCCGTCGCCGAGCGCGGCATCCAGGGCGCGCAGCTCTTCGCGGTGTCGCTCCATCCGCGGCAGCACGGTGAGGAGCAGGTCGCGCAGGTCGCTACGGGACCCGACCACCGTCGCCTCGACAGCGACTGCATCTTCGTCCACGGCCGCGCCTGCGGTGAACGCCTCCCCCACCGGAACAGTGCCCTGACGGAAGAACGGCGACCCCGCCGGGTCATGCAGGAGCTCCTCCAACTCATCATCGAGCTGCATGATCGAGAGCGACGCTCCGGCCATCTCCAGGCTCGTGACGTACTCCCCGATGAGCCGGTAGCCGATGGTGACCCCCGCGTCCGCGAGCGTGTGGTGCACTCGGCGGTAGATCACGTAGAGCTCTTCGAGCGGTGTCGATCCCAGACCGTTCACGAGCACGGCAACGCGCCGTCCCTCACTCAGGTCGAGTTCGGTACCGATCTCGACCAGGAACCGATCCGTGATGGCATTGGCCGTCTCGAGAGGGCCGCGGTGGCTGCCGCGCTCTCCGTGGATGCCGACGCCGATCTCCATCTCGCCCTCATCCAGCGTGAAGGTCTCCTCCCCCGCGGCCGGGAGAACGGTCGGCGAGAGACCGACGCCCATCGTGCGAGTCGAATCGGCGGCCTTGCGGGTCACGCGCTCGACCTCGGCGAGAGAGGCGCCGCGATCGGCCATCGCTCCGGCGACCTTGTAGACGAGGACGAGCCCGGCCACCCCGCGGCGCGACTCCGCCCGCTCGCTCGGTGCGGACTGGATGTCGTCCGCCCCGAGCACCGTGCGCACCTCGATGCCCTCGGCACGGCAGCGCTCGGCCGCGATGTCGAAGTTCAGCACATCGCCGCCGTAGTTGCCGTAGAGATAGAGGAGTCCGGCGTCCGAGTGCACGGCCACCGAGGCCGCGTGGATCTGAGCGGAGCTCGGCGAGGAGAAGACGTTGCCCACGGCGACCGCCGAGCACAGCCCGCGGCCGACGTATCCGAGGAAGAACGGCAGGTGTCCCGAGCCGCCACCCGTGACGATGCCGACGCGCCCCGGTGCCGGAGCATCCGTCCGCGCCAGCGCGCGCCGGTCCGCGGTGACCGCCCGCAGCTCATCGGGGTGCGCGAGGAGGATGCCCTCCAGCGTCTCGTCGACGAACGTCTGAGGGTCGTTGATGATCTTGCGCATGTCAGTGCTCCTCTCCGGAGAGGATCGGATCGTACGTCGTGCGGTCGATGAGCGCCCGACCATCCGCCTCGAGCCGTCCCGAGGCGCGGAGGTCCTTCACGATGTCCCAGTGGATCGCCGACTCGTTCGTGCCCCCGCACTGCGGGTACGAGCGGCCGAGAGCGATGTGGACGGTGCCGAGGATCTTCTCGTCGATCAGCAGGTCGCCGGTCATGGTCTGCACATGCGGGTTGGTGCCGATGCCGAGCTCTCCCACACGGCGAGCGCCGTCGGCGTCGAGGATACGCTCCACCAGGTCGAGGCCACGGGTGGCCGACACCTTCTCCACCCGCCCTGCGACGAAGTCGAGTCGGAGGTCGGTGATGGTCGCGCCGCCGAACCAGAACGAGCCGGGGAAGGTGATGTGCCCCTCGACGCCGTCCTCAACCGGTGCGGTCGCGACCTCGCCGTCGGGCAGGTTCGCCTCCCCCGCGAACGGCACCCACGTGCGGCCGGCGCAGTTCAGGCGCAGATCGGTGTCGTCATCGAGGATGCGCACCAGCGAGGTGGTGTTCAACGCGGCGCACAGCCGATCGAGGTGGGCGCGGTGCGCGGTCCAGTCGGCGAGGGTGCCGGCGAAGAACTCCTGCTCCAGCTGTTCCCTCGGGACTCCGATGAGCGTCGCCCATTCGGGTGTGGGGATGCGCACGAGCGTCCACTTCGTTCCCTGCCACCGCGCGGTCGACACGAGGCCCTTGCCCTCCCGCTGCAGGCTGAGCCTGGCGCCGTCGATCTCATCCGCGGGCGGTTCCATGCCGCGGAACGAGACGTGCACGTCTGCCCACTCCATCGATGCCAGCTCGAGAGGTGCCGCCTCACGCAGCAGAGATTCGCTCGCGTGCTCCAGCGCGAAGCGGTCGTACTTCTCCTCTACGAGCAGCACCTGGGGCATCCCGCCACGGCGGTACACCTCTTCGACGAAGGCGTCGACCGCGTCGAGCACGGAAGCCGTGGTCGCGAACACCGAGACCCTCGTCCCCTGCCCGACCTCGTTCACCTCGGCCAGATGCACGGCCAGTTCCTGCCACCTGCTCATCAGTCCACCTCTCTCAGCGCGCGCAGCGCGCGGTACGTCTTCGGGAATCGTTCGTAAGCCGTCTGCAGCTGCGGGTTGGCGTCCTCGTCGGGCACGACCTCGCCCGAGAAGGCGACCCAGCTCGCGGCCTGCTCCTCGGTCACGATGCCGAGTCCGATCGCTGCGAGCATCGCATCGCCGTACGCGGCTCCGAGGGTTGCGGCCGTGCGCTGGTGAAGGCCCGTCAAGTCGCCGACCGTCTGCACCAGCACCTCGTTGTGCGTTCCGCCGCCGATCGCGACCACGCGCGGCGCTGCGGCACCGCCATCCAGCAACGCGGAGACGGCGAGCGCTATCGACTGCCCGACGCCCTCGACCACCGCGCGCGCGAGGTCGGCGCGGCCCGTCGACAGCGTGAGGCCGCTGAAGGATGCTCGCGCATCGGCGTCGTGCAGCGGTGTGCGCTCCCCGCTGAAGTGCGGCAGGTGCAGCACTCCGTTCGCGCCGGGCGGGGCCGAACGGACGAGTTCCATCAAGCGCCCGAACATCGCGGTGTCACCGTCGCCATGGTCGAGTCCGAGCAGGTCGGCGATCCACCGTGTCGCCGTGCCGGCCGTCGAGGTGCCGGCCGCGAGCACGTAGCGCCCACGGAGTGCGAACGGCGCCGCCCACAACCGCGGATCCGCATGCGGCTCATCGGTCACGCGGATGAAGTAGCCGCTCGATCCGTACATGAGCATCAGGTCGTCGGCCGCCATGACCGAGGCGCCGACCGCTTCTGCGACGGCATCCGTCGTGCCGACCAGCACCGGAGTTCCCTCGGGGATGCCGGTCGCCGCGGCAGCCGCGGCGGTGACGGCGCCGGCGACATCCGTCGACCACCCGAGCGGGGGCAGGGTCTCCGGGCGGATCAGGTCGTCGATCCCGTCGAGGTTCCACTCCAGCCGAGCGAGGTCGTAGCAGGGGTGGAAGTACCCGGCCGTCGCATGGTCGATCACGACCTGACCGGTCAGGCGCGCAACGAGGTAGCTCTGGCTCGTGAGGTACCACCGGGTTCGGGCGGCGACCTCGGGCTCGTTGCGCTCGATCCACAGGATCTTCGGCCCCGAGGACTGGCTCGTGAGGGCGTTGCCCGCCCGCCGGAAGATCTCCTCGCGCCCGAGACGCGTCTCGAGCAGATCGATCTCCTCGGTGGCTCTGGTGTCGACGCCGTAGAGGATCGCAGGGCGCAGTGGACGCAGCTCGGCATCGACCGGGAGCACGCACGGACCGATCGCACTGCACGCGACCGCGACGATCGCGGCATCCGGAACCGCCTGACGCAGAGTCGAGGCGACCTCGACGAGGTCATGCCACCACACCGCATCCGCGTCCTGCTCGACCATGCCGGGCGCCGGGGTGCTGATGCCGTGCCGAGAGCGCGCCTCGGCGTGCACGTGACCGGTGGCATCGACCAGCACGCCCTTGGTCTCGTATGTTCCGACATCAATGCCAAGGAACAGTTCCATCAGGATGCCTTTCGGATGCGGTTCAGGCGCGGGGGATCTCGGCGAGCGCGATCGTCTCGGTCTGGCTGCTCGGTGCACGGCGTGGCCTTCGCCTCACCCTCACCTGATCGAACACCATCACGGCGATCAGGATCACCCCCTGCGCGATCGCGTATTCATATGCCGAGAGCCGGATGGCCGTGAAGCCGGACTGCACGACCTGCAGCACGAGCGTCGCGAGGACCACGCCGGTGATGGTCGCGAAGCCGCCGGTCGGGTTCGTGCCGCCGAGCACGGCGATCACGATCACGAGCAGCACGTACGACGTGCCGTAGTCGGCGCTCGCGGTGGGGTTGCGTGAGAGGAACACGAGCCCTGCAATGCCGCCGAGCAGCCCCGTCGTCACATACGTGCCGTAGAGCACGCTCGTGCTGCGGATACCCGAGTACATCGCCGCCGTCGGGTTCGCCCCCTGCAGCTGAGTGCGCCGTCCGAACGGCGTGCGCGTGATCAGCACCCCGATCAGAACAGCGACCACGAGGAATTCGAGGAACAGGACAGGGATGCCGCCGACCGTCGCCTGCCCGACCGAGGAGAGCACCGCCGGGGCGCCGTAGAGCGTGGTGCCCCCGGTCCAGACGATCGCGATGCCGTTGAAGATCTGCATCGTGGCGAGCGTCGCGAGGATGGGCGTGATGCCGACGGTCGCGATCAGGAAGCCGTTGACGGCTCCCGCGAGCGCGCCGACCAGGACGCCGACCAGGGCGATGAGGCCGCCCATCGACTCCGCCGTGGCCGGATCGCTGCTCGCGATCGCGGTGAACATCGTGCTGACGGTGATCGCCGAGAGGTTCGCGATCGCGACCAGGGACAGGTCGATCCCGCCGGTGAGCATCGCGAGGGCCATGGCGATCGCCAGGATGCCCACCTCCGGCGAGGCGACCATCATGTTCTGCAGGTTGATCGGATTGAGGAAGACCCTCGGGTTCAGGATCGCGAACAGCCCGAAGGCGAGCGCGAACAGCACCAGCATCCGACCGACGCCGCGGCCGACGTGGATACGGCCGAGCAGGGAGCGCACCGACCGATCGACCTGGTCGTTCATCCGGGCGAACTGCCCGGGAGGGGTCGACTGAGGCATGGTCATTCCTTCACCGTGTCGAGGACGAACGTCCGGCGAGAGGCGCGGCGGGCCATGACGGCCTGGATCCCCACGCCGATCACCAGCAGGAACCCGACGGCGGCGCGCTGCCAGGCCGTTGGCACGCCCATCAGGATGAGACTGTTGTTGATGATCTGTACCAGCAGCACGCCGAGCACTGTGCCGGTGACGGTACCGCGCCCGCCGAAGATCGAGGCGCCGCCGAGCACGACAGCCGCGATCACGTCGAGCTCGGTACCCACCAGGTCCTGCGGGTTCGCGCTGCGGCCCAGCACGACGTGGATGAGTCCGCCGATCGCGGCGACCGCCCCGACCAGCACGTAGAGCATGATCTGCAGGCGCACGACCGGGAATCCGGCACGTCGTGCCCCTTCCAGGTCACCACCCATCGCGTAGATGCCCCTGCCGAACATCGTGCGGCGCAGCAGGAACGCGGCCCCGAACACGAGCAGCACGACCGGCACGATCAGCATCGGCAGGTACGCGCGGGTCGATTCGACCGAGATCAGGTTCGCGGTCGACAGCCAGGAGATGCCGTCGGGCAGCTCGGCGATGTACTTGGAGCCGATGTAGGCGAGCAGCACGCCCTTGAAGATGCCCTGTGTCGCGAGAGTCACGATCAGGGTCGGGAGCCGGAACCGGGCGATCACGATGCCGTTGACGAACCCGAGGGCGCCGCCGATCACGATCGCGAAGGCGAGGATGCCGACGAGGCCGAAGTCCACGCCCCCGCCCTGGGCGAGCGACACCGTCGTGTATGCGGCGAAGATTCCGATCGCGGCGAACGACACGTCGATGCCGCCGGAGATGATCACGAAGAGCACCGCGAGCGCGAACACCATCGGGACCAGCGCCGAGCGCAGGATCGAGAACAGTGTGTGCACGCTGAAGAAAGCGGGGTTCACGGCACACATCACGATCACCAGGACGACGATGATGCTCGCGAGCACGAGCTCGTTCGACATGCGTCCGATGCGGGGAAGGCGGATGCGGGTGTCGGTGGCGCTCACGCGGCCATCACCTCCTGGATTCGGGGCGCTGCGATGTCGTCGCCCGCCAGTCGTGAGACGATCTCGCCGCGACGCACCACGAGCACCCGGTTGCAGAGCGAGACGAGCTCGGGAACGTCGTCGGAGATCATGATCACGCCCATCCCGTCGCTCGCTGCCTCGCGGAGGATCTGCAGGATCTCCTCCTTCGAGCCCACGTCGACGCCGACCGTCGGTCCGTTCAGGATCAGCACGCGCGGCTTGGTCGCGAGCCACTTCGCCAGCACGACCCGCTGCGCGTTTCCGCCGGAGAGCGACCGCACGGGTGCCTCGACGCTCGGCGCCTTGATGCGCAGGCGCGAGAAGAGACGGGAGATGGTCTCGGCGGTGCGCTTGCGACTCAGCAGCACCTTGCCGACAGCGTGCTCGCTCAGCGAGCCCGCGATGATGTTGTCGGAGATCGACTTGTCCAGGAACAGGCCCTGCGTGAGCCGGTCCTCCGGAACGTACCCGATGCCCGCCTCGACGGAGGCCCGGATGCTGCCGGGTCGCACGGCGCGGCCGCCGACGGTGACGGCTCCCGACTGGGGGGTCAACAGGCCGAACAACGCGTCGGCGATCTCGCCACGACCCGAGCCGAGCAGACCGGTGAGGCCGAGGATCTCGCCCGGCTGCAGGTCGAAGGAGACATCGGTGAAGGCACCGGGAAGATCGAGGTGCTCGACGCGCAGCAGCGGCTCGGCGTCGTCATCGACCTCGACCACGACGCGCGAGTCGTCGACGGCGCGGCCCGTCATCGCGTGGGTGAGGGAGGCGACGTCGAACTCGTCGGCCGGGCCGTTCGCGACCAGGCGCCCGGAGCGCAGCACCGTGATGTCCTGCGACACCTGCAGCACCTCGTCGAGCTTGTGGCTGACGAACACCAGGGCGACACCGCGCTGCTGCAGCCGCCGCACGAGGGCGAAGAGCCGCTCGACCTCGGAGTGCGTGAGAGCGGTTGTCGGCTCGTCCATGAAGATGACCCGCGCGTCCTGCACGAGCGCCCGGCAGATCGCCGTGAGCTGTCGGTCGGCGACCGAGAGCCGTTCGACGTCGGCGTCGAGGTCGAGGGTGAGTCCCAGCTCCTCCACGATGCGCTGCGCCTCGGGACGGCGGTTCTTCGCGCTGTAGAGCTTGCGTCGCGCGGCGATCGCGGCCGGGAGCACGATGTTCTCCGCCACGGTCAGGTTGGGGAAGAGCGAGAAGTCCTGGTAGATGACCTGGATACCGGCTCGCAGGGCCTGGGTCGGCGAGAGGTGGGTAAGCGGTTCGCCGTCGAGCAGGATCTCGCCGGCCTCCGGCTTCTCGACCCCGCTGATGATCTTGATGAGCGTGGACTTGCCGCACCCGTTCTCGCCGGCCAGACAGTGCACCCGCCCGGGGTAGAGGGTGATGCCGACGTCGTCGAGCGCGACGACCCCGCCGAACACCTTCCGCACGCCTCTGACCTCGAGAACGGGTCCGGCATCGGGAGCGAGCCCGGCCTCGGATGCCGGCTGCGCCTGTTCTTCGTTCATGTTCTTCCTCCGAGGCGGGGCCGCGCGCTGGCGGCCCCGCCCTGAGTGGTGGTGGACGTCGGGATCAGAAGTCGTAGTCGTCGACGTTGTCCTTGTCGACGATGACCGCGGCGTCACCCACGTACACGTTGTCGAAGCCGTCGAGCTTCTTCAGGGAGTTGTAGCCCTCGATGCCGAGGTCGGTGCCGTCGGTGATCTTCTCTCCGTCGACGAGCAGCTGAGCGATCTTGAGCTGCGCCTTGCCGGCCATCGCCGGGTCCCAGAAGAAGATCTTGTCGATCGATCCGTCGACGATGTACTTCTTCGCCACCGACGGGATGCTGGTGCCCATCACGCAGACCTGATCCTCCAGGCCCGCCTCCTGCACCGCCCGGGCGATACCGGCGACATCCGTGCCGGCCGAGCCCTGGAAGCCCTTGATGTCGGGGTACTTCGCGAGCAGCTCCTTCGCGCGCTGGTAGGCGACGTTCTCGTCTTCCTTGCTCTCGACCGGCTCCTCGACGCGAGTCAGGTCGGGGTACTCCGCCTGCTGCTGGTCGTAGGCGCCGCCGACCCAGTCCATGTGGGTCTTGGCCGTGAGGCCACCGACGAACGAGACGTACTGTCCCGAGTCGCCCATGCACTCGGCGAGGTTGTCCATGATCTTCGCGCCGTAGGCCCGGTTGTCGAACGCCTCGATGTCGATGTCGGCGTTCTTGATGCCCGCCGCCTCGTGAGCGACGACGATGATCCCCTGGTCCCTGGCCTGCTTGAGCACGGATTCCAGCGCCTCGGGCGAGTTGGGGACGACCGTGATCGCGGCGGGCGACTGCGCGATCAGGTCCTGGATGATCTGGATCTGCTTCTCGGGGCTGGCGTCATCCGCACCCTCCTGGCGGGCGTCGATCCCGGTCTCCTCGGCGAACTCCTTGACGCCGACCTCCATACGGTCGAACCAGCCGACACCCGAGATCTTGACCACGGTGACCATCGCGCCGTCTTCGGTGCTTCCGCCGGTCTCGCCACCACCGGTGGTGCCGCCGACCTGACCGCAGCCGGCGAGGGCGAGCATCGCCACGGCACCGAATCCGACACCTGCAAGCAACTTCGTCTTACGCATGTTCCACTCCTTCGTGTGTGAGCCAGTGTTAGTTTCCACCACCCCCAGGGAGGAATGGGAAGAAATCTCATCGCTGTGGAACAGTAAAACGTGATCCTGCCGCTTGTCAATGCGAAATCTCACACCCGTTGCGCAACCGTTGCGCAACGGGGAGGCCGAAGGAGCGACGCGGCTAGAGCGCGGCGACGGCCTCGATCTGCACGCCGGCAGCCCGCAGGCCGACAAGCGCGGGATGATCCACCGCGCCGTCGGTCACCAGCAGATCGATCTCGCCTGGACCTGCGACATTCGTCAGGTGCACCCGACCGAGTTTCGATGCGTCGGCGACGACGATGACCCGGTCGCACGCATCGATCGCCGCGCGCTTCACCGCACCCTCTTCATTGCTGTAGTCCGAGAGGCCGCGCTTGCCGTCGACACCCGAGACGCCCATCACGTACACGTCGCAGTTGTAGCGCTTGAACGCCTCGATCGACTCGGCCCCGACCAGGCTGAGCTCGCCGGGGCGCACACGCCCACCCGTGACGAGGATCGTGGTGTTGGGCTCGTCGTGGAGCTCGAGGGCGACGAGGATGCTGGGCGTGACGACGGTGAGCCCGAGGCCCTTGCCGACGATCGCGCGGGCCACCGCGAGGGCGGTGCTGCCGCTGTCGAGCACGACGGTCTCGCCGTGGTCGAGGTGAGCGACGGCCGCTGCGGCGATGTTGATCTTCTCGCGCGCCCCCATCAGCGCCCGGGAGTTGAATCCCGGCTCCACGGCGGTCCCGTGGGCTGCGATCACACCACCCGTCACCCGACGTACGCTGCCGCGCTCCTCGAGGAGTTCCAGGTCGCGCCTGATGGTCATCTCGGAGACGTCGAACTCCAGGGCGAGGGCCTTGAACTCGGCCTCGCCGTCAGAGAGGACCCGCTGTTCGATCAGCGCGCGGCGCTCGTGGGCTTCCATCCCTACCTCCTCGTGTGGCAGATCCCACCTTAGGCGACCCGCTTGTGTGAATGAGTAACTTGTGCTTTGCTCATCGTGAATCTTTCACAGTGCTTGTGATCCATTCCGAAGAAACGAGGAAAGACATGCCCAACTGGCTCCCCGAGGTGTTCGGCACGCAGAAGCCGATCGTGGCGATGCTGCACCTGGCCCCGCTCCCCGGCGACCCCGGCTACGACACCGCTGCCGGAGTGGCCGCGATCGTGAACCGCGCCAAGGGCGAACTCGACGCGCTGCAGAGCGGTGGAGTGGATGCCGTGCTCATCTCGAACGAGTTCAGCCTCCCGTACCTGACGAAGACCGAGCCGATCACCGCGATCACTATGGCCCGCATCATCGGCGAACTGCAGGGCGAGCTCGCCGTGCCGTTCGGCGTGAACGTGCTGTGGGACGGCCGTGCCTCCATCGACCTCGCCACCGCCACCGACGCCGCGTTCGTCCGCGAGATCTTCACGGGCGTCTACGCCAGCGACTTCGGGCTGTGGAACACGAACGTCGGCGAGGTGGCCCGTCATCGGCACCGCATCGGTGCGGCGAACGTGAAGCTGCTCTTCAACATCGTGCCGGAGTCTGCCGCCTACCTCGCCGAGCGCGACCTCGGCGCGATCGCTCGCTCCACGGTGTTCGCGACCAACCCCGATGCCCTCTGCGTCTCCGGACTCACCGCCGGCGCCCCCACCGACACGCAGTCCTTGGCCATCGTGAAGGAGAACGCCGGAGATGTGCCGGTGTTCGTCAACACCGGCGTGCGGGCCTCCAACGTCGCCGACCAGCTGGCGGTGGCCGACGGCGCGGTCGTCGGCACCTACTTCAAGCAGGACGGCAAGTTCGAGAACCGTGCCGACCGCGCACGGGTGGAAGAGCTCATGGGCGCCGCGAAGGCGTTCCGCTCGCAGCTCGTCTGACCGCGAGCTCCCGCTACGCGCAGAGCCGCTCCCGATCCTGGTGGTCGCGGGGCGGCTCCGTGCGTCTCGGGCCGAGTGGCCCGATCACGGTCGTACCGGCAGGACATCACTCAGATCGGCGCGCGTGCCGGAGGCGTGGATACGACCGGATGCTGCGGCATCCGCCCAGGCCTCCGTGCCGGTGGAGACGGCGATCCAGGTCGTTGCATCCATCTCGACCACGTTCGGCGGGGTGCCACGCGTGTGCCGCGGCCCCTGGATGACCTGCACAGCGCCGAACGGCGGCACCCGCACCTCGACGCTGTTGCCCGGCGCCTTCTCATCGAGCAGCTGCAGCAGGTAGCGAACGGCAGTGGCGAGATCGGTGCGCTGCGGCTTCGCACCGGAGGCCTCCGCGGTGCGGACAGCGTCGAGCGCCGCGCGTCCGTCCACGATGTCGATCTTCCTGGCCATCGCTCCAGACTACGACCGACCGCACCACGCCGAGTCCTATGCTCGAACGCATGAGCATGCATCCCCAGGGCGCCCGCGCCGAGCTGCTCGCGGCGGTCGCCGACCACTCGTGGGGCGTGCGCATTCCCCCGCTGGCCGACCCGCAGAGCGCCCACGACGCGGCTGTCCTCATTCTGTTCGGTGTGCTCGACAGCGTCCCGGCCTCCACGACCGTTGCGGCCGTCGCCCGAGACCTCGACGTGCTGCTGCAGCGGCGCGCCCCCACGCTCTCGTCGCACCCCGGACAGGTCTCCTTCCCCGGCGGGAGGGTGGAACCGGAAGATGCCGACGTCGTCGCCACGGCCCTGCGCGAGGCGGAAGAGGAGACCGGACTGGACCCGGCCGGTGTCGAGATCCTGGCCACCCTGCCCGAGATCCCGCTCGCCGCGAGCAACCATCTCGTGACCCCCGTGCTGGCGTGGTGGCAGTCGCCGTCCCGGGTCGTGGCGGTCGATCATGCGGAGACGGTCGAGGTGTTCCGAGTCCCTGTCGCGCAGTTGCTCGATCCGGAGACCAGGTTCACCTCGACGATCACCCGCATGGGCCACACCTTCCGCGGCCCGGCGTTCGATGTCGACGGCACGATCGTCTGGGGCTTCACCGCGATGGTGCTCGACGCGCTCTTCGACGCGGCCGGCTGGACCGTGCCGTGGGACTCCACGGTAGAGCGCCCCGTAGAGCTCTGAACGTCGCCAGAGGGCCGCACGCCACAGACCGCCGAAACCCGGTCCACGACCCTCGGTAGTCTGGACGGGTGAAGATTCTCGTCCTCGGTTCCGGTGCCCGTGAGCACGCGATCATCCTCGCCCTGCGGGCAGAGCAGACGGAGCACGAGATCTTCGTCGCGCCGGGCAACGCCGGCATCGCTCAGGATGCCACCCCGGTCTCGGTCGATCCGCTCGATGGTGGAGCGGTCACCGCCTTCGCCCATGAGCACGCGATCGATCTGGTCGTCGTCGGTCCTGAGGCCCCGCTCGTCGCCGGGGTCGCCGATGCACTGCGTGTCCGCGGAATCCCGGTGTTCGGACCGGGGAAGGCCGCCGCCCAGCTGGAGGGCTCGAAGTCGTTCGCGAAGCGCGTGATGGATGCCGCCGGCGTCCCCACCGGCCGCGCTGTCCGCGCCGCCACCACGGCCGATGTCGAGTCGGCGTTCGACGACCTCGGCGCCCCCTACGTGGTCAAGGCCGATGGACTCGCTGCGGGCAAGGGCGTCATCGTCACGTCCGACCGCGCGCACGCCCTCGCACACGCCGAGCAGTATCTTCCCGCAGGCCCCGTGCTGATCGAGGAATTCCTCTCCGGCCCCGAGGTCTCCCTGTTCTTCCTGAGCGACGGCGACACCGTGCGCGCACTCAGCCCCGCACAGGACTTCAAGCGTGCGCTCGACGGCGACGAAGGGCCCAACACGGGAGGCATGGGCGCCTACTCGCCGCTCCCGTGGCTCGACGAGCAGTTCGGCAGCGAGCGGGCCTTCGTCGAAGAGGTCACCCGCGACGTGGCACTTCCCGTCGTGCGGCAGCTCGACGCGGAGGGCACCCCGTTCATCGGACTCCTCTACGCGGGCCTGATCCTCACCCCCGCCGGCGTACGCGTGATCGAGTTCAACGCCCGCTTCGGAGACCCCGAGACGCAGATCGTGCTTCCGCGCCTGGTCACCCCGCTGTCGGAACTGCTGTTCGCCGCGGCATCCGGCACCCTCGAGGATCAGCCGGAGCCCGTGTTCAGCGACGACGTCGCGATCACGGTCGTGCTGGCCAGCGAGGGATATCCCGAGTCGCCGCAGACCGGCCGCCCGATCGAGGGTCTGGCCGACGCCGCAGCCGTCGAGGGCGTCCGGATCGTGCACGCCGCCACTGCGAGCCCCGATGCCCCGGGCGGATCGCTCATCGCCACGGGCGGTCGGGTGCTGAACGTGGTGGCTGTCGCCTCCGACTTCCGCACCGCGCGGGACCGCGCCTACGACGCGATCGCCCGTATCCGCCTCGACGGCTCCCACTACCGCACCGACATCGCCGCCCGCGTCGCCGAGTAACCGGCGCCGCCCGCATCGTCACGCCCGCCGCGTCGTCGCGCTTGCCGTGCCGCGGAGCGCACGGCTCCTCCCGAACGCACGGCTTCCCCACACCGACTGCCCGTGCGCTCGGCGAGTGCACGGGCAGTCGGCGAGGCCCGAGGAGTCCGTGAGCGCACGAGGCGTAGGGCATGAAAGCTGCCGAATACGGGGCGGATGACTGCCAACGTGCGTGAACGCGATTGACACTCGAAGCTTTCTTCAAGAAAGTTATCGCATGCCGCTCCGCTCCGACTGGTCGTCTGCGACCTGCCCCATCGCGCGCTCCGCCGACATCCTCGCCGACCCCTGGGTGCTGCTCATCCTGCGTGAGCTCTTCTCCGGACGCACTCGGTTCGACCACCTGCGCGAAGCCACCGGCGCGGCCGACTCCGTACTGTCCCGGCGACTCACGGCGATGAGCGAGGCAGGACTCGTCGAGCGCGAAGACCCCGCCGATGCGCGCAGCGGTTACCGCGTGACGGCCGCGGGGCATCAGACACTCCCGATCCTGCACGCCTACGCCCGGTTCTCCCGCGTCACCGACCCGGACGGCCCCTGGGGTCTTACGGTGAGCTGCGGTCGATGCGGCGAGATCTCGGATTCGGTCGATTGGTGCGTCACGTGCGCGGCACCCCTCGACGTCGACAGCACCCGCTGGGCGCGACGCAGCATGGGCGAGGAGCCGTTCGCCCTCCTCACCGGACGCGCGGCGTGACCGCCGAATCGCTCGACGGGCCGATCGAGGAACCCCTCGGCACTCGGCAGCGTCGATTCCACCCCGCGTGGACCGTGGCCCTCGTGGCTCTCATCGCCCTGATCGGCGCCGCCGGTTTCCGCGCAGCTCCCGGCGTGCTCATGGTGCCACTCGAGGAGGAGTTCGGATGGACCACGGCGGAGTTGTCGCTCGCCGTCTCCATCAATCTGCTGCTCTACGGACTCATCGCCCCGTTCGCAGCAGCCCTCATGCAGCGGTTCGGGATCCGCGCGGTCACGGTCGTCGCTCTCTTCGTGATCGGGGCGGGCTCAGCGCTGAGCATGTTCGTGGCGACCCCCGGCCAGCTCATCCTGACCTGGGGCGTGCTGATCGGACTCGGCACGGGGTCGATGGCGCTCGTGTTCGCGGCGACCATCACCGACACCTGGTTCGCCACCCGGCGCGGACTCGTCTCGGGCGTTCTGACCGCAGGCAGCGCGACAGGTCAGCTCATCTTCCTCCCCGTGATCGCGGCCGCGGCCGAAGACGTCGGATGGCGCGGAGCGTCACTCATCATCGCGGGCGGAGCTCTCGCCGTCGTGCCCCTGGTCTGGATCTTCCTGCGCAACAGGCCGAGCGACCTCGGCGTCGCCCGCTACGGCGAGACCTCACTCGCGCCCTCCCCTGCACCCGTCCGTCGCGGCTCTGCCTGGGGCGCAGCGAAGCTCGCCCTCTCGACGCTGAGAGAAGCCGCGCGCACCAAGACCTTCTGGGCGCTGGCGATCGGCTTCGCGATCTGCGGAGCGACCACCAACGGACTCATCGGCACGCATTTCATCCCCAGCGCGCATGATCACGGGATGGCGACGACGACCGCAGCCGGGCTGCTGGCCGTCGTCGGCGTCTTCGACATCGTCGGCACCGTGTTCTCCGGCTGGTTGACCGACCGGGTGAACCCGCGCATCCTGCTCGCCGCCTACTACGCGCTGCGCGGGGTGAGCCTGCTCTTCCTGCCGAGCCTGCTCTCGGCGGAGGTGCAGCCGAGCATCATCGTCTTCATCGTGATCTACGGGCTCGACTGGGTCGCCACAGTGCCGCCGACGATCGCGCTCTGCCGCGAGGTCTTCGGCGACAAGGGTCCGCTCGTGTTCGGCTGGGTGTTCGCAGCGCACCAGATCGGCGCCGGTATCGCCTCGATCCTCGCCGGTGTCGTGCGCGACCACACCGGCCAGTACACGGTCGCGTGGTTCGCCGCCGCGGGTCTCTGCGCGGTCGCCGCCCTGGTCAGCGCGACCATCCGCAGGCATCCCGCACCCTGACCCTCGTTCGAATCGCGCAAATGGTTGCATCCCGGGGCGGAATGCAACCATTTGCGCGATTGGTGACGAGGAAGGGCGTCAGAGCACCTTGGAGAGGAAGTCCTTCAGACGCTCGTTCTTGGGGGCACCGAACAGCTCGGCGGGCGGGGCCTCCTCGACCACGACGCCGCCGTCCATGAAGACCGTGCGGCCGGAGACCTCACGCGCGAAGCCCATCTCGTGCGTCACCAGCACCATGGTCATGCCGCCGGAGGCGAGGTCGCGGATGACCTGGAGCACCTCGCCGACCATCTCCGGGTCGAGCGCGCTCGTCGCCTCGTCGAACAGCATGATCTCGGGGTCCATCGCCAGCGCACGGGCGATCGCCACGCGCTGCTTCTGACCGCCGGAGAGGGATGCCGGCTTCGCGCCCGCCTTCTCCGACAGGCCGACACGCTCGAGGAGCGAGAGCGCCCGCTCCTTCGCCTCGGCCTTGGTCAGCTTGCCGCACTCGACCGGGGCGAGAGTGATGTTCTCGAGCACGGTCATGTGCGGGAAGAGGTTGAAGTGCTGGAACACCATGCCGATGCGCTGGCGCACCTCATCGAGCTTCACGCTCTTGTCCGTCAGGTCGACGCCATCGATGATGACGTGCCCCGACGTGGGCTCCTCGAGCTTGTTGAGGCAACGCAGCAGCGTGGACTTCCCCGAGCCGGACGGGCCGATGACCGCGACGACCTCGCCATCCTCCACGGCCAGATCGATGCCCTTGAGCACCTCGTTGTCACCGAACGACTTGTGCAGGTCCTGCACCAGGATCTTGCTCATGCGTTGAACGTCCTCTCCAGGCGGTTCGCGAGCAGCGTCAGCAGCGTGATCACGACGAAGTAGATGATGGCGACGATCGTCAGCACCTGCGCCGACAGGTACGTCGAGGCGATGATCTGGCGGGAGACGAACGTCAGCTCGGCGAGGCCGATGACGCTGATCAGCGACGTGTCCTTGAGGGTGATGATGCCCTGGTTGACGAACGAGGGCACCATGATGCGGAACGCCTGCGGGAGCACGACCTTCTGCATGGTCTTCCAGTGGCTCAGACCCAGCGAACGCGAGGCCTCGTTCTGGCCGGGGTCGACCGCCTGGATGCCACCGCGGATGATCTCGGTCATGTAGGCACCCGTGTTCAGCGAGAGCGTGATCGCTCCGGCGACGAACGGGTTGAAGGTGAGGCCGGGGAACAGCTGCGGGATCGCGAAGAACACGAAGAACGCCTGGATGAGGATCGGAGTGCCGCGGAAGACGTACACGTAGGCGGTCGCGACCCAGCGGAACGGCGCGAACTTCGAGACCCGTCCGAAGCCGAAGATGAGCCCCAGGATGAACGCGGCCACGATGGCGACGATCGTCGCGAGGATCGTGAGCCACAGGCCCTCCATGAGAGCCGGCCAGTACTTCACCGCGACGGAGAAGATGTCGGTCGGCTGGGTGGACTCCTCGCCACCCGACAGGTAGGTGTCGACGATCTTGTCGTACTCCCCTGAAGCCTTCAGGTTCGCGAGCCCGGCGTTGAACATCTCGATCAGCTCGGGCTTCTGCCCCTTGTTGACCGCGAATCCGTACTCGCCGCCGAGCTCGGGCTCACCCACGAGGCGGAAGCCGGAGCCCTGCTGGATGCCGTAGGCCAGCACCGGGAAGTCCTCGAAGTAGCCGACCGCCTGGCCGGCCTTCACCGCGTCGACCATGTCGGTCGTGTCCTGGTAGGGGGTGACCTTGAACCCGTACTCGTCCTTGTTCTCGTCGGCGAAGGTCTGCCCCTGCGTACCGGTCTTGACCGCGACGGCCTTGCCGTCGAGGTCGTCGAGCGACGTGATGTCGCTCGACTCGAGCACGCCGAGCTGGATGCCGCTGGTGAAGTAGGGCTCGCTGAAGTCGAACGTCTTCTGCCGCTCCTCGGTGATCGACATGCCGGCCATGACCGCATCGACCTGGTTCGACTGCAGCGCCTGGACGGCGGCGTCGAATCCGAGCTGGCGGATCTCGACCTCGAAACCCTGGTCCTTCGCGATCGCTCGGAGCAGGTCCATGTCGATGCCGACGAGGTCGCCGTCGGCATTCGTGAACTCGAACGGCGCGAACGTCGTGTCGGTGCCGATGACGTACTTGTCGCCGTCATTCGCTGCGGCGGCGGGGGCGGAACCGGCGAGGAGCGCCCCGACGCCGACGAAGGCGACGAGTGCGGCTGCGCCGGCGGTGCGCACCGATCGGCGCAGACGGCCAGCCGCGGTGGATGGATTTCGGATCACGACGTGTGCTCCTCGGGTCGACAGCAGCGACCGGACGACCGCCGAGGAACTACCCTAGCTCGCGGCGAGTCGGGTGCCCGAAACGTCGATCCAATACCGGCGGACGAGCGGCTGCCCCGCCTGCGGTGCCTCGATCACGTCTTCGAGCTCGCCACCGGCTCCCTCGATGGTGCGGATGGACCCGACGTTGTCGTCGTCACAGGTGAGCATGACCCGTCCGTAGCCCTCCTCCTTCGCCTGGCGGAGCACCTGCCGCATCGCCTCGCGGACGATCCCTTCGCGGCGACGGGAAGGGATCACCGAATAACCGATGTGGCCGCCGAAACGGCGCAGGTAGTCGTTGAGCTCTCGGCGGAAGGAGAGGAAGCCGACCACCTGATCGCCCTCGGTGATCCAGTAGTAGTCGCAGGGCACGTGCCCCTCCGGGAGCACCGCGCCAGGTGTGGCGTAGAGCTCTGCACGCTCGACGAACGCCTCGAAAGCGGCCCGGTCCGGCACGAAGCCCTTCTCGAGACCGCCCCCGTCGACGTGTCCACCCTCGAACTCGGCCACTGCGGCGGCCCAGGAGTCGAAGAGGTCGATGTTCGGTCGAGAGAGTGCGATCGTCATCGCCCGATGACACCAGAAAGGGGCCGCGTCCGCAAACCGACGGACACGGCCCCTCCCCTGGTTCGACTACTCGGTGCGCGCGGATGCGGGCGCTGCCGCCTCCGTCTTGTCGTACCGACCGAGGAACAGCGAGGCGATGAGCGCGACCGCCATGACGCACGCCGGCAGCAGGATCGCCTGCGACATCCCCGCAGCGAACCCGTCCGCCACCTGCGGCGGCAGTGCACCCCCGGTGGAGATGCCCGCCGGTGCGTCAGCGAGCCCCGGAAGGTTCGCTTCGAGACGGGACTGCATGAACGCGGCGATGGAGGCCGACCCGATCACCGATCCGATGGTCCTGGTGGTGTTGTAGATGCCGGCACCTGCACCCGCCTGGCGCGGGGGCAGCTTGCGCGTCGCGGTGGTGGCGAGCGGACCCCACATGCCGGCGTTGCCGATACCCATCAGCGCCGAGGGCAGCAGGAACATCCAGATCGGGGTGTCCATGTTGATCAGAGCGGAGTACCAGATCAACGCGGCGGCGACGCAGAGCAGCCCGGGGATGAGGATGATGCGCGGGTCCACGCGGTCGAGGATCTTGCCCGCGACCGGAGCGAGCACTCCCGACAGCACCGCCATCGGGATGAGGAGCAGCGCCGCCTCCGTCGGGGTGAGCCCCCGCGCGGTCTGCAGGAAGAACATCATCGGCAGCGACATGCTCGTCACCGTGAAGCCCACGGCGGCGATGGCCACGTTCGCTCCGGAGAAGTTGCGGTCGCGGAACAGTTCGAGCGGAACAAGAGGTTCACTGCGTGTCTTCGCCTGCTGGAAGATGAACAACCCGAGCACGACGAGTCCGGCGATGATCAGACTCCACACCGAGATCGGGCCCCAGATCACGCCCCAGTCGAATTTCTCGCCTTCCTGCAGTCCGAACACGATGAGGAACAGCGCCACGGCGCTGAGCACCACACCCACGATGTCGAAGCGGTGCGGGTGCGTGGCCAGCTTCGGGACCAGGCGCCAAGCGAGCACGAAGGCGACGATGCCGACCGGGATGTTCACGAAGAAGATCCACTCCCAGCCGAAGCCGTCCACGAGCAGACCACCCACGAGCGGACCGACGAGCGTGGCGACACCGGCGGTCGCACCCCACAGGCCCATCGCCGCGCCTCGACGTTCGGGCGGGAAGGTGCGGGTGATCACGGCCATGGTCTGCGGGGTCATGAACGCGGCGCCGAGACCCTGCACGGCACGTGCGGCGATGAGCATCTCGAGCGAATCGGACAGCCCGCACCACAGCGAGGCGAGGGTGAACACCGCAAGGCCGATGAGGTAGATGTTCTTCGGGCCGAAGCGGTCACCCAGGCGCCCGGTGATCAACAGCGGCACCGCATACGCGAGCAGGTAGGCGCTCGTGACCCACACGACGTTGTCGAGGTTGTTCGTGTCGGGGTCGAGGGCGGCCTTGATCGCCGGGTTCGCGACCGAGACGATCGTGGTGTCGACCAGGATCATGAAGAAGCCGATGACCAGCGCCCAGAGGGCGGGCCAGGGGCTCGCGGGCTTGTGCCCGACCGAGTAGGTACCGGTCGACGGACCGGAGGTGGAGGGCGCGGAGACCGGCGGGCGGTCTCCGTCGCGAGGGATATCTGTCATTGCTGTGCAGCCTTTCGCTGAGCGCGGTAGCGGTCTGAGTTCTGGAATGCCGTGGGACCCCACGGCAGGACACGGGCTTCGAGACGATCGAGGAGGGAGTCGAGCCAGCGGAGCTCGGCCGCCAGCAGAGCTTCCTGACGCTCGATCTCGACCAGCACCTGCTCGGGCACGTGCTTCTCCCTCGCGTTGCCGAGCCCGTCGCGGTGGCGAGCGTGATCCTCGACGAGCGCGACGCGCCTCGCGCGCAGGAGGTCCATGACCTCCGGGCGCTCGAGGTTGTGCGCCTCGGCGAGCGCGATGCGGAAGTCGGCCGGGTGATCGACGCGGGGCAGCTCACGCTGCACCCACCTCACGACGGCCTCACGTCCGGTCTCCGTCAAGGAGTAGGTCGTCCGCTCGGGCCGATTTCCCTCGCGGTCGATGCCGAGTTCGTCGATCAGGCCGGCGCGGTGCAGCCGGGACACCGTGTGGTACAGCGTCCCGTTGGTGATCGAGAGCAGGCGATCATCATGGCGCGCCCGCATGAGACGCACCATCTCATAGGGGTGCATGTCGCCTTCGCGCAGCAGCGCGAGCACCATCACCCCCATGGGAGTGAGCCGGTCGACCGCATCCTTCTTCATGTCCCACCTCAAATAGTCCATGTGGACTATACGCCTGTTTCCGCCCCTTGAACAGACGGGGTCGAACTTCTCACCGAGACCCATGCTCTCCGTCGAGACCCATGCTCTCCGTCGAGACCCACGCCCCCCGGCGTGTGCGGGGATGGGTGTCGGCGCGGAGCATGGGTCGCGAAGGAGTGCGGGCGAGAGCATCGCGAGGGAACCGGGATAATGGGCGGGTGAGCACACCTTCAGAAGGCACGGCACAGAGCATTCCCGGCTGGCGGCACATCTACTCGGGCAAGGTCCGCGACCTGTACGCCTCCGAGGATCCGGCGGATACGCGCATCCTCGTCGTCGCCTCCGACCGGGTGAGCGCCTTCGACTTCGTCCTCTCCCCCGGTATCACCGACAAGGGCGCCCTGCTGACGCGACTGAGCCGCTGGTGGTTCGCGCAGCTCTCCGACTTCCCCAACCACATCGCCGAGGGCGAGCTGCCAGAGGCCGTGGCGGATCGCGCGATGCTCGCCCAGTCGCTCGAGATACTGCCGATCGAGTGCGTCGTACGCGGTTACATCACCGGTTCCGGATGGGCGGAGTATCGGGAGAGCGGGACGGTGTGCGGCATCCCGCTGCCGGCCGGCCTGCAGAACGGCGACCGACTGCCCGAACCTCTCTTCACTCCGGCCTACAAGGCCCCGATGGGCGAACACGATGAGAACATCACGTTCGAGCGCGCGGTCGAGCTCGTCGGCCCCGAGCGCGCGGCCGACCTGCGCGACACCTCCCTTGCCATCTACACGGCTGCGGCCACCATCGCCGAGGAGAAGGGTCTGATCCTCGCCGACACCAAGTTCGAGTTCGGCACGGACGCCGACGGCACGCTGCGCCTGGCCGACGAGGTGCTCACGAGCGATTCGTCCCGCTACTGGGATGCCGAGGCCTGGCGCACCGGCACGACACCGAGCGCGCGGATGGCGAGCTTCGACAAGCAGATCGTGCGCGACTGGCTCGCCGCCAACTGGGACCAGGAGGGCGAGCCACCCCTGCTCCCGGACGACGTGGTCGAGCGCACCGCCGACCGCTACCGCGAGCTGATCGAGCGCCTCGGCGCCTGACGCTTCAGGCCTGACGACTCAGCTCAGCTCCACCCGGCGCACGTCTGTGTGGATGAAGTCGTCACCCTTGAAGAGCAGAGGCTCGTCGCGACTGATCGCGAGCGCATAAGAGAAGCAGTCGCCATAGTTCAGCCGAGCCGCGCTCCCGGAACCGCGTCCGAATCTGACGTACGCCCTGGCCGCCAGACGCGCCTGGGCCTCGTCGAGCGGAACGACGGTCGCACCCGTCGCTTCCAGAAGCTCGTCCAGCGCGAGCACCTTCGCCTCGCCTCCCTTGCCGCGGAGCACGATCATGCACTCCGTGAGCGTGGCCGCGGACAGTGAGAAGGGGCCCTCCTCCAACAGTTCGCTCATCTCGGCAGCTTCGGGCTCAGCCATCAAGACAGCCACGAGGGCCGAGGAATCGACGATCAACGCGGCATACCCGTCTCGTCGTAGAGCTCGTCCATGATCTCCTCGGTCGTGCGTCCGGTGGAGGGAATCTGCTGCGCCCGGCGGATCACCGCACGGATACGGCGACGGCGCTCCTCTTCTTCGCCCGAGCGTTGCTCCTCCAACTCGGCGAGGCGCCGCCGAACGGCATCTTCCACCGCACTGGTCTGACTCTGCCCGGTGAGCGCCGCGAGCCGGCGCACCAGCTCATGCGTCGTCTCGTTCTTGATGTTCAGACTCATGTCTACCATTCTACCTCGCCGTCTACCATGGTAGAAGACGTTCAGTGAAAACTCAGGAATCGGTAGTGTTGCTCCGGCACTCCTGCCATCCCCCGAACCTGAGGAGCCCGCATGGCCCTGTGGAAGCTGCACGGAAACGGCCGCACGGTCGAGCCCGGTGCCGTCGTCCGTCCCGACGAGCGCCTGAACTGGCCCGCGACGATCGCGATCGGACTCCAGCATGTCGTGGCGATGTTCGGGGCCACGTTCCTGGTGCCGATCATCACCGGGTTCCCGGTCGCCACCACGCTTCTCTTCAGCGGTGTGGGAACGATCCTGTTCCTGCTGGTCACACGCAACAAGCTGCCCAGCTACCTCGGTTCGTCGTTCGCCTTCATCGCGCCCGTGACCGCCGCCACCGCCTCCGCGAACATGGGCACGGCCCTGGCCGGGATCGTCGCGGTCGGCATACTGCTGGCGATCATCGGGGTCGTGGTGCACACGGTCGGGGTGAAGTGGGTCGACCGCTTCCTGCCGCCGGTCCTCGCCGGCACGATCGTCGCCCTCATCGGGTTCAACCTCGCCGGTGCCGCGCACAACAACTACGCGGCAGCGCCCGTGACGGCGACTTTCACGCTCGCCATCACCATCCTCTTCGCCGTCGTCTTCCGCGGCTTCCTCGGCCGCATCTCGATCTTCCTCGGCGTCATCGCGGGGTACATCTTCGCGGCGTTCCGGGGAGAACTCGACTTCTCGGCCGTCGAGAAGGCCGACTGGGTGGGACTTCCCACCTTCCACTTCCCGAACTTCACCGAGCCCGGCACCCTCACTGCGCTCGCGATGTTCCTTCCCGTGGTCCTGGTCCTGATCGCCGAGAACGTCGGACACGTGCGCGGCGTCGCGACCATGACGGGTGACACGACCGTGAACCAGCAGACCGGCAAGGCCCTGATCGCAGACGGCGTCTCCACCACGCTCGCGGGATTCTTCGGCGGTTCGGGCACGACGACCTACGGCGAGAACATCGGCGTGATGGCATCCACCCGCGTCTACTCGACCGCCGCGTACTGGGTGGCCGGCGCGGCCGCGATCCTCCTCAGCCTCTCCCCCAAGTTCGGCGAGGTCATCAACTCGGTGCCCGCGGGAGTGCTCGGCGGCGTGACCACGGCGCTCTACGGCCTGATCGGCGTCATCGGCATCAAGATCTGGGTCGACAACCGGGTCGACTTCTCGCGCCCGGTCAACCAGTACACGGCAGCTGTCGCGCTGATCATGGCCGTCGGAGGCTTCATGATCAAGGACGAGGCATCCGGCTTCGAGTTGGGCGGCATCGTCATCGCCACCGTCGCTGCGATCCTGATCTATCACCTGGGCAACCTCATCGCCCGCCTGCGCAAGACAGGCGCCGACGACCCCAAGCCCTTGGAGGCGGTCGGTCCGCTCGGCGGCGATCCCGAGTAAGCCAGCCCCACAGACGACGATCCCGGATGCCTCTCCTGAGGCATCCGGGATCTCTGCGTTCGCCGTGGAGCGCTCAGCCGATGGCCCCGAGAACCTGATCCGCCGACACCATCTCCGCGACCTCAGCTCGGTAGGAAAGGGTCCCGGTCCGGTGCGCGGTCACCGTGGTCTCCATCTTCATGGCGTCGAGCACCGCGACGGGTTCGCCCTCCGTGACCTCGGCGCCGTCGTCGACGAGCCACCGCACGAGAGTGCCGGGAACCGGCGAGCGCAGCTCACTCGGATCGGTCGTGGGTGCTGCGGCCGCAGGGTCGACGGGACGACCGAGGCCCGACAACAATCCGGCGGGGATCCCGAGCATCACACGTCGACCGTCGATCTCGACCGGGAAGCGCTGCAGCACGTCGTCCGGCACCGCTGCAGGTCGCGACTGAGTCTCGAGCTTCGGCAGCAGCGCCTTCTCGATCCACTGGGTGTGCACCGCGAAGGTCGCCGTGGCGAACGCCTGCTCGTCGAGCGCCATCACGTCGAACGGGATGACGGTGGCCGGTCCATCGACCGTGAGCTCCCGCAGCGCCCGCCGCGCGCGCACGATGGCGGCATCGCGGGAGTCGGCATGCACGATCAGCTTGGCGATCATCGAGTCGAAGGCCGATTGCACGACGTCGCCCTCCTCGATGCCGCTGTCCCACCGCACACCGGGTCCGCCGGGGATCCGCAGCCTCTCGACACGACCGGGGCTCGGCAGGAATCCGCGCCCGGGGTCTTCGGCATTGATGCGGAACTCGAAGGCATGCCCGACGGGTGTGGGCGTCTCGACGAACGACGGTCCCTCCCCGAAGGCGATGCGGAACTGCTCGCACACGAGGTCGGTTCCGGTGACCTCTTCGGTGACCGGATGCTCCACTTGGAGCCGGGTGTTCACCTCGAGGAACGAGATGGTGCCGTCGGCCGCGAGCAGGAACTCCACGGTGCCGGCCCCGCGGTAGTTCACCTCAGCGCAGATCGACCGTGCCGCGTCGTGGAACCGCGCGCGCTGCTCGACGGAGAGCCCGGGAGCAGGCGCCTCCTCGATCAGCTTCTGATTGCGGCGCTGCATCGAGCAGTCGCGGTCGCCGACCACCACGACACCGCCGAGTCCGTCGCCGAGCACCTGCACCTCGATGTGGCGCGGGCTCTCGAGGAAGCGCTCCACGAAGCACTCTCCTCGGCCGAAAGCCGCGACCGCCTCGCGAGTGGCCGCGTCGAAGGCCTCCGCGACCTCGGAAAGCTCACGCACCACCTTGAGCCCGCGTCCGCCGCCGCCGAACGCGGCCTTGATCGCGATCGGGAGGCCATGTTCCTCGGCGAACGCCACCGCCTCCGCGGGCCCTGCCAGAGGCTCGTCGGTGCCGGCGGCGAGCGGTGCGCCGACCTGCTGGGCGATGCGGCGGGCCGTCATCTTGTCGCCGAGCGCGTCGATGCTCTCGGGGGTCGGTCCGATCCAGACCAGCCCCGCATCCTCCACGGCACGGGCGAAGCCCGCGCTCTCCGACAGGAATCCGTATCCGGGGTGCACGGCAGTCGCCCCTGACTGCCGCGCGGCCGCGAGCAGCGCGTCGACGGACAGGTACGTCTCGGCCGCCGTGGAGCCGCCCAGCCCCACGGCCTCGTCGGCCAGGCGCACGTGCAGGGCATCGGCATCCTGATCCGCATAGACCGCGACCGAGGTGTATCCGGCTTCAGCGCAGGCACGGATCACACGAACCGCGATCTCTCCGCGATTCGCGATCAGCACCTTCTGCGTGGGTGACGCCGTGGTCATGAGGGCTCCTTGACGGTGAGACGAAGACGCACTCCTGGAGCCAGCTGACCCGCGAGGTCGAGGCTGCGATCCGTGAGCGCACCGATGATGGGGTATCCCCCGGTGAGCGGATGGTCGGGGAGGAACAGGACCGGCTGTCCGTCGGGCGGCACCTGGATCGCACCGGTGACGGCACCCTCGCTGGCGAGTTCGCCCACGCGCGCACGTTCCAGAGGCACCTCACCGTGCAGGCGGATGCCGACGCGATCGGACCGTGGCGTGACCGTCCACTCCTGGTCGGTGAGGGTGGCGAGTGCCGACGGCGTGAACCAGTCGTCGCGCGGACCGAGCGTGATCTCGAGCTCGATGAGTTCGCCGGGGGCCGGCAGATCGCGCGGAAGGGCATCGGGCTCGACGGGATGCACGCCGGCATCGCCGACCCGGATGACGGCACCGGCTCCGAGCCTTTCCGGGCCGAGACCGGCGAGCGTGTCCGCCGCGCGACTTCCCAGCGCCGGCGCCGCGTCCAGGCCCCCACGGACGGCGACGACGTAGCGCAGTCCGCGTTCGGGGTGCCCGAGAGTGAGGTGATCGCCGTCGACCGTGGCGAAGGGTTCACCGTGTGCGACAGAGCGCTCGCGCCCCTCGGCGTCCTGCAGGGTGAGCGCACCGAGAGCACCGGTGACCGCCGCGACACCGGCACCCCGGAACCGCAGGACCGTTCCCCCGACGCTCTCAAGCACCGCGGCATCGGTCGCGTTGCCCACAGCCCGGTTGGCATCGCGCATCGCCCGACGGTCGGCCACCCCCGATGCCGAGACCCCGAGCGCCGCATAGCCGGGGCGACCGGCATCCTGCACCAGCAGCTGCAGCGACGGGCGGACCACCTCGACCGCGGCATCAGTGCCGAAACCCAGACCGTCCGCAGCCGACGCCGCGTGTTGCGCCGCGACGCGCCCAGGCCGCGCCGGGTCATCTCCGTTTCGGCCTGGATGACCTTCTGCCAGCCGAGCGGTTTCCCGCACGGGCTCGAAGCGCACGGTCGCGCCGGGCGCCAGCAGCGCAGGCGGCGTGCGGTCGATGTCCCACATCACGGCATCCGTGCGACCGATCAGCTGCCATCCGCCCGGGCTCTCGCGGGGGTACACCCCGGTGAACTGTCCGGCGAGCGCGACCGAGCCGGCGGGCACGCGCGTACGCGGCGACGATCGGCGCGGCACGTCGAACAGCGGATCGCTGCTCACCACGTATCCGAAGCCGGGGGCGAACCCGGAGAACGCGACCCGCCAATCGGCAGCGAGATGCCTGTTGACGAGCTCTTCCGCCGACACGCCCAGCAGCGACGCCGCCTCGTCGAGGTCTTCACCGTCGTACCGCACGGGGATGACGGCATCGCCGGTCGCCGGGAGGTGCGCCGCATCGACCTCCGTCGCCTCCAGCACGGTGCTCAGATCATCCGCGGAGATGCGGACGGGGTCGAAACGCACCAGGACGGTCCTGGCGCCGGGGATGCGCTCGAGGACTCCGGGCAGTCCGTCCCAGGCGAGGTTCAGGCGCATCGCCTCGTCGAGGTCGGCCGCCTCGACGAGCAGGGCGTGATCGGATGCGGTGAGGATGCGCATCAGACGAGATACTCCGCATCGGGGACATCGGTGATGAACATGTAGCCCGGAGCGTGCGTGATGGCGAACGGCGGCTTCGAGGCCATGATCGCCGCCTGCGGAGTGACACCGCACGCCCAGAACACCGGGACCTCGCCGTCGCGCACCTCGGGGGCGTCACCGAAGTCCGGATGCGCCAGGTCGTCGATGCCGAGCGAGGCCGGGTCGCCGATGTGGACGGGAGCACCGTGCACAGCGGGAGTCCGCCCGGAGATCTGCACCGCGTCCGCCACCCGGGACGCGGGGATGGGGCGCATCGACACGACCATCTCGCCGCGCAGTCGTCCCGCGGGAGCGCACGCCGCATCGGTGCGGTACATCGGCACGTTGCGTCCGAGCTCCTGATGCCGGATCGGGATGCCGGCCTGCACGAGCCCGGATTCGAAGGTGAAGCTGCATCCGATGAGGAAGGCGACCAGATCAGGGTGCTCGGCCCAGGCCGCTCTCGCGTCGCCGACCTCCTCCGCCAGCTCGCCGTCGCGCCAGACGCGATACCGGCCGATGTCGGTGCGGATGTCGCTGCCGGGCGCGAGCCGAGACTCCACCTGACCCTGCTCGATGACCTCCAGCACGGGGCACGGCTTCGGGTTGCGCTGGGCGAACAGCAGCGTCTCGAAAGCCCAGTCGGCCGGCACCGCGATCAGGTTCGCCTGCGTCAGCCCGACCGCGACGCCACTGGTCGGCTCGGCATGCCCGGCACGGATGGCGGCCCGAGCTCTGCGAGCATCGGCGAGCTGAGCGGCGGAGGCGAGGACGGACACGTCAGGCTCCCGCGAACGGGGCGATCGTGATGCCCGCATCCTGCAGCATCCGTCTGGTCTCCGCCGCCATGGCCACCGAGCCGGGACTGTCGCCGTGCACGCAGATCGACTGCGCGACCACGGGTACATCGGTGCCGTCGATCGCGCGGATCACGCCGTCGGCGGCGAGGCGCACCATGCGCTCGGCGACTTCGGCGGGGTCGTGCAGCACGGCCCCCTCCTCGGCGCGGGAGACGAGCTGGCCGTCCGGCTGATAGGCGCGATCGGCGAAGGCCTCGGCCGCGACCTCGAGTCCTGCACGCTGGGCGACGTCGAGCACGACACCACCGGAGAGCCCCAGCAGCACGAGCTTCGGGTCGATCGCCCTGATGGCCGCGACGACATCCTTCGCCTGCCGTTCGTCACGCGCGATCGTGTTGTACAGCGCGCCGTGAGGCTTGACGTACGACACCCTGCCGCCGACCGCCGAGGCCAGACCCATGAGCGCACCGAGCTGGTACTCGACGTGCGCCTGCAGCGCGGCCGAGTCGATGTCGACCTTCGTCCGTCCGAAGTTCTCGTAGTCACGGTAGCCGGGGTGCGCACCGATCACGACGCCGCCCTGCACCGCGGCCGCGAGCGTCTCTCGGATGCCCTCCGGGCTCCCGGCGTGGAAGCCGCACGACACGTTCGCGCTCGTGACCAGCCGCAGCATGCTCTCGTCGTCGCTGACGATCCGGTCGGCGACGTTCTCGCCGAGGTCCGAGTTCAGGTCGATCGACGTCATGCGATCACGCTCCGATTCCGAGGAAGGCGAAGATGGGACCGATCGACACGATCCCCATGTACCAGGTGAGCAGCGTCACGAGCGTACCGGCGACGAGCAGCCACATCGGGTACTTCTTCGAGCCGAGCAGATCGCGCCGGAACCAGCCGATGTACATGAACACCGTGAGTCCGATCGGCAGGATCAGGCCGTTGAAGCCGCCGACGAAGACGAGGATCGCCGCCGGGGCCGTGCCGATCGACAGGTACACCGCCAGAGACACGACGATGAACGCGACGGTCGCGAGCTGCAGCGGCCATCCGCCCTTGAGCTTCTTCGTGAACGTGGAGAGGAAGGTCGCAGAGGTGTACGCGGCGCCGATGACCGAGCTGATCGCCGCGGCCCAGAAGATCGCACCGAAGATGCGCAGGCCTGCGTCGCCGAGCACCGCGCCGAACGCCTGACCGGCCGGGTTCGCACCCTGACCAGAGAGGTCGAGGGTGACGCCGGAGGCCACGACGCCGAGGATCGCGAGGAACAGCACGTAGCGCATGATGCCCGTCACGAGGATGCCGTTGGTCGCCGCGCGCATCACGGGGCCGGCGTGCTCCGGACCCGTGTGACCCGAGTCGAGGTAGCGGTGGGCGCCGGAGTAGGTGATGTATCCGCCGACGGTTCCGCCGACGATCGTGGTGATGGTGGCGAAGTTGAGCTCATCGGGCACGAAGGTCTGACGCAGCGCCTCGCCGATCGGCGGCTGCGCGATCACGGCCACGACCACGGTCATGACGATCATGCCGATGCCGAGCACCACGAGCACGACGTCCATCACGGAGCCGGCCTTCTTCACGAGGAAGATGATGATCGCGAGGACTGCGGTGATGATCCCGCCGAGCTTCGCGTCGATGCCGAGCAGCGCGTTCAGGCCGAGACCTCCACCGGCGATGTTCCCGATGTTGAAGGCCAACCCGCCGATCACGACGAGCACCGCGATCAGATGCCCGGAGAACGGGATGGCGCTGTTGGCGAGTTCACCCGCGCGCTTTCCGGAAGAGGTGATCATGCGCCAGATGTTCAGCTGCACCGCGATGTCGACGAGGATCGAGACGAGGATCGCGAACGCGAACGCCGCGCCCATCGTCGCCGTGAACGTGGCGGTCTGCGTGATGAAGCCGGGACCGATGGCACTGGTGGCCATGAGGAAGATCGCGCCGATGACGGCGCTGCGCCCGGCGCGCTTCTTCACGGAGGAGAGGCGGGCTTCGTCTTCCGGCGAGAGGGAGGCAGTGGTCTGCTCAGACATGGAGGGGGATTCCCATCGTCGTTGGTGGGTGTCGGGTGACCCCCAGTGTAGAACGGATAGAACCCGATTGTTCAACAATCATGTTACGGCCGCGCTACAGAACGGTTGCCGTCGTGTGATTTCCGGCACCCGATCGGCGACGACCCCCGTGAACCGACGCCTACGATGAAGGCATGAACCAGCAGGGTCCGCTCGCCGACGTGCTCCGTCAGCGCATCATCGACGGCGACTTCGCGCCGGGGTCCCGCCTTTCGGAGTCTGCCCTCGCCGAGCAGTTCGACGTCTCGCGCAACACCCTTCGCGAAGCGTTCCGCGTCCTCGCGGAGCAGGGCCTCGTCGAGCACATCCCGCACCGTGGCGTCTCGGTGGCCTCCCCCACCATCGCCGACGTGATCGACATCTACCGCGCCCGCCGCGTGATCGAATGCACGGCCCTGCGCCAGTCGGAGCCGGAGCACCCCGCCGTACAGCTCATGCACGACGCCCTCGCCGAGGCCGAGGAGCAGCTGCCGCACGAGGACTGGCGGCGCATCGGCAGCGCCAACATGGCCTTCCATGATGCGATCGTGGCCCTCGCCGACAGCGCGCGCCTGGCCCGCACCTACCGCGACGTCGCCGCCGAACTGCGGCTCGTCTTCCTCGAGATCGACGAGCCGCGGTCCCTGCATGAGCCATTCGTCCGTCGGAACCGTGCGGTGCTCACAACCCTCCTCGAGAGGGGTCCCGAGGCGGCCGCGGAAGAGCTGGAGCGATACCTCACGGCATCCGAACGGAGCGTGCTCGGCGCCTTCGCCCGCATGGGTCATGCCTGACCCCTGACCTCTCGCGGCTCCTGGCAGCACCTTCGACCAGAACAGTGTTCGGTATTTCTGACCTGAGTGCATAAATCTGTGAACGTGCCGGGAAATGTCTTGCCATCCCGTGAAAGCGGTGCTTACCGTGAGCGGACTTCGGCGGATCGGGACGCAGAGCTGCTCCCCTGTCCACCCGGAGGCCGCGTACCGAGGGGGTGCGCGGAATCGTTCAGATCGAAAAGGACCACTACTTTGCGACTCACGAGAAAACTGGCGTTCGCCGCTACCGCGGCTGCTGCGCTCTGCCTCGGCACGGTCATCCCCGCTGCCGCCAACTCCACGCCCGACGCCGACGACATCCCCACCTTCCAGGAGTTCGAGGCGTCGACCTACCGAGACGTCGACGGCGCCTACGTCGTCAACGGAGACGAGGTGATCTCCAACCAGGGCGAGCTGCGATCGTTCTACGAGCAGCTCCTCGGCGCCGACCCCGTGACCAACGGCCTGATCGTGAACACGGTCAACAACATCGACGACAAGTGGTCGAACACCCAGGTGGGCAACCTCACGTACTGCGTCAGCACCGCTTTCGGTGCTCGTCACGCCGACGTGGTCAACGCGATGGAGAGCGGCGCCGCACTCTGGGAGGCCGCGTCGTCGAAGGTGGACTTCATCTACGACAGCAGCGCCGACGCCAACTGCACGACGCGTAACAACGCCGTCCTGTTCTCGGTCGAGCCGGTGCAGACGACGCAGTACATCGCCAGGGCGTTCTTCCCGAGCACGGCACCGCGTCTGCAGAACGTGCTCATCGACGACTCGATCTGGACCCCCGGGTCATCCTGGACCCCGACGAATGTCCTCGGACATGAGCTCGGCCACGTTCTCGGCTTCCGCCACGAGCACACCCGCCCGGAGGCCGGCACCTGCTTCGAGGACAACAACTGGCGTCCGCTGACGCCGTACGACTCCTCGTCGATCATGCACTACCCGCAGTGCAACGGCTCCTCTGACGACCTGTCCATGACGAGCGTCGACACCGCCGGCGTCGTCTCCCTCTACGGCAACTGACACGCTCCGCACCGCCGGAGACAGCGGGGCCCGGTCGTTCTCGACCGGGCCCCGCTGGCTGCCGCGGCATCAGAGGCGCGGGTTCGGCACAGCTTCATCCGGACGCAGAGCCGCTGTCGCCCGCGGCCGCGGTTCGCCGTCGCGGAGCGGAGCCGGGGGCGCGATGGGAGCGGTGGGCTCCGGCAGTCCGTATCGACGCAACATCCACCGTCGCGCCTCTTCGAGCGGATAGGTCTCGCCGAAGACGGCGGACTTCACGAAGACGCCCTCGATGGTGCTGCGCAGCATGACCTCTTCCAGTGCCGGGTCCTCGGCCCCGCGCGCGCGGAACAGGTCGCGGACCGCGTCCTCCGCCGCAGTGGCGCCCGCCTCGTGCCGCGCCTCCGACTCCGCGAAGAGCCGATGCGTGGCCGGCTGCTGCTGCATCGCGAGCACGGCCCGCTGCAGGGGTATGGCATACGCCGTCGCGGTGAGGGCGCCGTCGATCACCGCGGCGAGCATCTCATCTGGCGTGCCTTCGACACGGGCGAACCCGAGCACGGTCTCGAACCACCGGTCGATCACGGCGGCGACGAGCTGCTCCTTGCCGCCGAAGTGATAGTTCACGAGGCCCTGCGCGACGCCGGCCCGCTTCGTGATCTCGGCGATGCTCGCCCCCGCGACGCCTCGCTCGCTGAACGCCTCGATCGCCGCCTGCAGGATGTTCTCCCTGGCGCGCTCCCTGGCCACCCTGTTCTGCTCGTCGGAGCGTGCCATCGGCATCCACCTCCTGAGTCCCGCCGGCCTGTCTTTCCGAATCGCCCCCCGCCGTATAGATTACTCACTGAATGTTTGTTCAATCTATGAGCAGGCGCGGATTCACCCCCTCCCAGGAGCCTCAATGCACTCTTTCGCGAGCGTCGACTTCAACAGCATCACCTCGATCTTCGAGTGGCTCGTCGGTCAGTGGTGGGCCTGGGCGATCGTCGGCGTCATCGTGCTGTTCTTCCTCGTGACCTGGATCCTCCCCGACGCGAAGGTCAAGGCGTCGCCGGAGTATTCCACCACCGGCGCGGAGGCCGACGAGATCGCGCTCGGCTTCCTGCAGATCGTCAACCTCCCCTCCGGGCACTGGAACGATCCGACGGCCTCGCTCCTCGGCGACCGCGACAAGAAGGTGCTCGTCGACCAGTGGGGTGTGCACACGCGCGAGGAGTGGCTGGCCAACATCGAGCGCCTCAGCACCGTGCGTCGACGCCGCGAGGTGTGGGTGCTCTACCTCGCCGTGCGCACCGAACTCGCTCAGCGTCTGGGCCGCGCCCCGAAGGCGAAGGAATGGCTCGCCGCGATCGTGCAGGAGGGCGGCGACAAGCGCGACGCCCGCACCTTCGTCACCTCGATCGAGTACGCGGAGGCACAGGTGCGCAAGCGCGTCGGCAAGGACATCGTCACGCCCGACCTGTTCGTGAAGACCCTCGACGGCTACGGGATCGGCCAGGCCGTGGCGATGGCCACATGGGGCGTCGCGCTCGGGCACGCCGATGTCGCCGAAGCGCGGGCGATCATCCACCGCATCAACGTCGACGGCCGCCCGGCCTTCGAGTCCTGGGCCGACTTCGGGCTGAGCTACATCGTGGGTCGAGTCATGCACTGGTCGGACGGCAACGTCGACGAGAAGTCGTTCGAGAAGTTCGGAGACGGCTGGTCCGACTTCAAGGCCGCTGCGACGGAGAAGCGCAACGGGCCGTGGGCGACGCTGTCATGGAGCCTGTAGCCGTCGACCTGGAACCGCTGCGACGAAGCGCCGGCCTCCGCGACATCCTGACCTACGAGCGCATCTGCGGGATCCCGCCGCACCGCCGATTCCTCGTGATCCTGGTGGCCGTGCTGCTGTTCGCCGTCGCGATGCTGACAGGGCTGTGGTTCCTCGGGCGCGGCGACATCCTCACGGTCGCGCCGATCCTCGGGATCTTCGTCATCGGGTACACGGTGCTCGCCGCCGTCGGCTTCCTCTGGTGGGCGGTGGGCCTGAGTCGTCGGGTGAAGATCGCCGCATTCGCGTGGCAGAACGGCTGGGCGTACGCCGACCTGCTCGAGCGCACCCGCCGCCCCGGCTCGGCTTTCACCAGAGTCGTGCACGGTCGCGAACGAGCGGTCATCGCCTGCGATGACGCGCGGATGCCGTTCGAGCTGGGCATGCACCATTCGGTCTCGCGTGGGCAGGAGCGCGCGACGATCCAGCGCCCGTTCGCCTTCATCGAGCTGCCGCTGCCCGCATCCGTCCCGCACATCGTGCTGGCGAACCGGAAGCACAGCATCGTCCCCACGCTCGGGCTCGGACGCGGAGCAGCCCGCATGGAGTTGGAGGGGGATTTCGCGAAGACGTTCCGTCTCATCGTTCCCGAGGGGTATCAGCAGGACGCCCTGTACATCTTCACCCCCGACCTGATGGCCCGGGTGCTCGACCTCGGTTCCGGTGCCGAGATCGAGCTCGTCTCCGATCGCCTGTACGTCTACCTGCCGTCGCGCACACGGTTCGATCGGGCCGAGACCATGGCGGCCGCCGTCACCCTGGCCGAGGATTTCCACCGGCGCTTCACCGCACGCACCGAGCTGTATCGCGACGACGACGCCGGGGGCCTCGCCGCCAGGGCCGGCGTCTCGATCGGCCTCCGCGGTCAGCGGCTGGGAGGTCGCGGGATCTCCGTCTTCGCCGTGGCCGGCACCGCCGCGGTGCTGCTGCTCTCGGCCGGCATCACCGCCTTCTCCCTGTTCGGCGGTGATCTGCTCAGTTCGCTCGTCGACTGAGCCCTCAGACGCACGGCTGTGGGCCTGGCCCGGAGGGGGCGCCAGGGCCGCAGCCGTGTCCTTCCCCTCATTGACGGCCGCGCGGCGCTCAGGCGGAGCCGCGGACGACCAGCTCGGTCGGAAGGATCGTCGTGGTCGGCGGATTCTCGCCCGCGAGACGTGACAGCAGCACCCGCGCCATGGCCTCACCCTGCGCGTACATCGGCTGGCGCATCGTGGTGAGCGGCGGGTCCGTCGTGACGGCGACCGAGGAGTCGTCGAAGCCGACCAGCGCGATGTCCTCCGGCACCCGCAGTCCGGCCGCGCGCAGGGCTGTCAGCGCACCGCGGGCCATCAGGTCGCTCGCGACGAAGATCGCATCAGGTCGGCCCCCGTCGAGCAAGCGCCTCGCGGCCTCTGCCCCGCTGCTCTCGCTGTAGTCGCCCTCTTCCTCCGCGTATGGGGTGAGCCCCGCACCGGTGAGAGCGGCCCGGAAGCCCTGTACGCGATCCTCGGAGGCGACCATCGTGAGCGGACCCGAGATCGTGGCGATGCGCGTGCGACCGATGTCGATCAATCGCTGGGTGGCATTCCTCGCCCCCGCGACGTTGTCGACGTCGACGACGTAGTCGCCTTCGTTTCGACGCACAGGGCGTCCGCCGAACACGACGGGCACCGCATCCGCTATCCGATCGACGAACGCATCGCTCGTGTGGTGCGACACGATGAGCGCGCCGTCGACTCCGCCGTTGCGCACGAAGCTGGTCATCTTGTCGCCGGGGTCATCGCTCGCGATCAGCAGGTTGAGCAGGTAGTCCGAGCCGCCCAGCGCCCCGGTGATGCCCGCGACGATCGCAGCGAAGAACGGGTCCCCGAAGAACCGCGTGGTGTCCTCCGGAACGATCAGCGCGATGGCGTGCGTCTGACGCGACGCCAGTGAGCGTGCCGCACGGTTGGGCACGTAGTTGAGCTCGTCGATGGCTGCGCGCACGGCGGCGAGGGCCTCGGGACTCACGGCCGTCGACCCGTTCACGACCCGCGACACAGTGGACCGGGAGACACCGGCAGCCGACGCCACCTCTTCGATGGTCGCTCGGGGCGACATCAACGCACGTCCTCTTCCATCGCCCTATTCTCACCGGTCACGCGGCCATCTCGCTTCGAATCGCGCAAATGGTCGCATCTCGACCGCGGATCGAACCATTCACGCGATTCGAAAGCCAGAACGGTGCTCAGAGCGCGCGAGCGGCGATGATGCGGGTGTACTCGTGGGCGGAGTCCTTGAGGGTGCGCTCCTGCGTGTCATAGTCGACGCGCACGATGCCGAAGCGCTTGTCGTAGCCCCAGGCCCACTCGAAGTTGTCGAAAAGCGACCAGTAGAAGTAGCCGCGCACGTCGACACCCGCCTCGGCCGCGTCGAGCACGGCCCCCAGGTGCAGCCGGAGGAACTCGGCCCGGTCGGCATCGTGCACGCGTGTCTCGCCGTCTTCGACCACCACGACGTCGTCGTAGGCCGCGCCGTTCTCGGTCATGTAGAGCACCGTTCCCGCGGGCTCGGCGTACTCCGTCCAGACCCGCTGCAGCACACGGGTGAGCCCCTCGGGCTGCACCTCCCAGTTCTGCGCTGTGCGGGGCAGACCTCGCTCGACCGCGTGGATGCCCTCACTCGACGGATACGGGCTGCGGCGCACGCGCTCGGTGTCGGGCTCGGCCGAGACGGGTTCCTCGGTCGGTGCCGTGCCCGAGACGAAGTCGCCGTGGTAGTAGTTCACGCCCTGGGTGTCGATGGGCTGCGCGATCGTATCGAGGTCGCCGTCGTGCACGGCCGCTTCGAACGTCGCGACGGCTTCAACGTCCACCGCACGGATGTCCTCGACGATGTCGGCCGGATAGCTGCCGCGGTAGATCGGGTCGAGGAACCAGCGGTTGAACTGTCCGTCCACGCGGCGGGCGGCGTCGACGTCGGCCGGGTTCTGCGGGTCGGCAGGATCGGCGACCGTGTGGTTGAGCGTGATGCCGAGATTGAGCGAGGCATCGCGCCCCCGCAGCTCCTGCACCGTCTTGCCGTGTGCGAGCAGCAGGTGGTGCGCGGCGAGCAGCCCCTCCGCGATGCTGGTGTGCCCCGGCGCGTGCTCACCCGCCGTGTAGGAGAGGAACGATGAGCACCACGGCTCGTTCAGCGTGGTCCAGACGTTCACCCGGTCGCCGAGCGCATCGTGCATGGTCCCCGCGTACTCCAGGAAGCGGTCGACGGTGTCGCGGTTCGTCCATCCCCCGACCTCCTGCAGCGCCTGCGGCATGTCCCAGTGGTACAGCGTCAGCCAGGGCAGGATGTCGGCGGCGAGCAGTTCGTCGACCAGGCGCTCGTAGAAGTCGACGCCCGTGGCGTTCACCGCTCCGCCGTCAGGACGCACCCGGGACCACGAGGTGGAGAACCGGTAGGTCTGCAGGCCGAGCCGCTTCATGAGCGCGACATCCTGCGGGTACCGATGGTAGTGATCGCACGCGACGTCGCCGTTCTCCGCTCCGATCACGGCGCCCGGCTCACGCGAGAACGCATCCCAGATCGATGCGGTGCGCCCGTCCTCGAACGCCGCCCCTTCGATCTGGTACGCGGCCGTGGCTGCGCCGAAGAGGAAGTTCTCGGGGAAGGAGCGGGTCATAGGGGTCATCCTTTCACCGCGCCAGCCATGATGCCACTGACCAGCTGCCGACCCGCGACCACGAAGAGCACGAGCAGCGGAAGGGTCGCGAGCACCGCTCCGGCGAGCACGATCGAGTAGTCGATGTAATACCCCGACTGCAGCTGGCTGAGCGCCGTCTGCAGGGTCGGGTTCTGGGGGGAGAGCACGATCAGCGGCCACAGGTAGTCGGTCCACGCCGTCATGAAGGTGAAGAGGCCGAGGATCGCCATGGCGGGCCGGGCCGCGGGGAGCCCGACGGTCAGGAACGTGCGGAACTGGTTCGCGCCGTCCATGCGCGCAGCCTCGATCAGCTCGTCGGGGATCACGTCCACCAGGTACTGGCGCATGAAGAAGACACCGAATGCCGTGACGAGAGTCGGCACGATGACGGCGCCGATCGAGCCGGTCCAGCCCAGCTCGCGCATCAGCATGAACAGCGGGATGATGCCCAGCTGCGTCGGGATGGCCATCGTCGCGATCACGAAGACCATGAGTCCGTCGCGCCCCTTGAAGCGCAGTTTGGCGAACGCGTATCCGGCGAGCGTCGAGAACGTGACCACCGAGACGGTGATGATGCCCGAGATGAGGAACGAATTGCCCAGCGCCAGCCAGAACGGGATCGCGTCGAACACCTTGGCGGCGTTGGTGAAGAAGTTGCCGCCGGGGATGAGGGGCAGCGTCTCCCCGCGCGTCGCGTTGGTGCCGCTCGCGACCACGACCGACCACCACAGCGGATACACGCTGCCGATGATGAAGGCAGCGAGGAGGCCATAGGTGAGGAAGCCGGGGCGGCTGCCGATGCCGGCCGTGCCTCCGGTGGCGGCACGGCGCCGGCGGATCTTCTCGGGGACGCTCAGCGCCTGCGTGGCGGTCATCGCGCGTTCTCCTCGGTCGTTATGGCAATCGTCGTGCCGGCTGAGGCTGCGGCTGCGCTCGCAGCCGCGCCGGCGGTGCGCGCGCTGCGGCGGGCGGCGCGGCCCTTCGGTGCATCCCCGGTGGAGATGCGTCGGGAGATGAGGAAGTTGATCACACCGATGAGCACGATCAGCAGGAACAGCAGGATCGCGACCGCCGACGCTTCACCCAGGTTGCGCCGGAAGAACGCCAGCTCCCACAGGAACAGCACCGTCGTCTGGAACTGGCGGTCGCTGCCGCCGATGCCCCCGGCCGTCGACACGTCGAACAGACGCGGCTCTGCGAAGATCTGCAAGCCGCCGATCGTCGCGGTGATGATCACGAATATCAGGGTGGGACGGATCGTGGGAATCGTGATGGAGAAGAAGCGGCGAGCGGCACCGGCCCCGTCGAGGGCGGCGGACTCGTACAGGTCGCGCGGCACGGCCTGCATCGCGGCGAGCAGGATGAGGGCGTTGTAGCCCGTCCAGCGGAAGTTCACCATCACGGCGATCGCGATGTGCGACAGGGCGGTGTTGTGCTTCCACTCCTGGTCTGCGATGCCGATGAGGTTGAGCAGGTTGTTCGCCAGGCCGTCGGCCTCGTTGAAGATGCTCGAGAAGATGATGGCGACCGCGACAGGGGTGACCACGAACGGGATGAGCACGCTCATGCGCCAGAACGTCGGGGCGCGCAGCCCGCGGTCGAGGAGGTAGGCGATCACCAGCGCGATCGCGAGCTGGGGGATCGCGGAGAGCAGGAAGATGCTCAGGGTGTTGCCGATCGAGTTCCAGAACATGGCATCGCCGAGGATCTTGGCGAAGTTGCCGACGCCGACGAACTCCCCCTCGCCCTTGAGCAGGTCCCACTCGTGCACGGCCACCCAGACCGTGTAGAGCAGCGGGAACAGGCCGACCAGCCCGAACAGCAGGAAGAACGGCGAGATGTAGAAGTACGGCGAGGCGTTCTGGTCGAACCGGGAGAGGCGGTGGCGCCAGGAGCGTTTCGGCGGAGCATCCGAGGTCGCGGATGCGGTGCGCTGCTGCTGCGCCGGCGGTGCGGTGAGAGTCATGAGGGTCCTTTGCCGGGGCTCCGACAGGCTCAGCCCCCCGATCTGCGGGGGCGCTGAGCCTGTCGGAGCGGAGATGATCAGCCGACGAGGTCGTTCAGCAGGCCGATGGCCTGGTCCCAGGCGCCCTGGGTGTCGGTGTCACCGCGGTCGAGGCTGCTGAGCGCCGGCCCGAAGACGTTCTCCTGGATGACCGAGTCGTCGGCGCCCTTGAACTGCGCGACGACTCCCTTGGCACGCTCGGCGAGGATCGCGCCGGTGGGAGCGTCGTTGAAGAACGCGTTCGGCGTCGCGTCGGCCGCGAGAGTCTCCTGCGCCTTGATCGTCGAGGGGAAGTTGCCCGCAGCAGCCGACTGCTTCACCTGCTGCTCGGGCTGGGTCAGCCAGTCGGCCAGCTCGGCCGCCGCCTCCTTGTGCTGCGACGACTCCGGGATCGACAGGAACGCGCCGCCCCAGTTGGCCGCACCTCCGGGGAACACGTCGGCGAAGTCCCATCCGGTCGATGCGTCACCGCCGCCGGCCTCGACCTGACCCTGCACCACACCGAGCATCCAGCCCGGGCAGACGAAGGTGGCGAAGGTGCCGTCGACGAACGACTTGCCGCCGTTCCAGTCCCAGGCCGTCTGCGCGGCCGACTGGCCGCCCTCGGTCGCGGCCCCGAGCTGGTCGAAGCGCTCTTTGAGCTCGGCGTTGTCCTCGACGTTCAGCTTGCCGTCGCTCGTGTAGTAGCCCTCGTCGAGCTGGTTCACCATGGCGTTCCAGACGAAGCCGGAGTGGTCGTACCAGGCCTTGCCGGTCTTCGCGGTGTAGTCGGCTCCGACCTTGAAGTAGTTCGCCCAGTCGCCGTTCAGCAGCTCGGCCACCGACTCGCGGTCGCTCGGGAGGCCGGCGGCCTCGAATGCGGCGCCGTTGTAGCAGATGCCGCTCGGGCCGATGTCGGTGCCGTAGCCGATCACGCGGCCCTCGGCGTCGGTGGCCTGGCCGTACTTCCAGTCGACCCAATCGTCCTTGCGGTCTTCGATGCCGTAGTCACGCAGGTCGACGAAGGTGTCCGAGACGTCCATGATGGCGCCGAGCCAGCCCTCTTCGATCGCGACGACGTCGCTGAGACCGGAGCCGGCAGCGATCTTGGTGAAGGCATCGGTGCGGGCGTTGCCGCCGGTGTCGATGTTCGTCGCCTCGATCTTCACATTCGGGTGCGCCTTCTCGTACTCCTTGTAGAGGTCTTCGTAGCCGAAGGTTCCGAACGTGGTCACGGTCAGTGTGACCTCTTCGTCGCCGTTCGCGTCACCGCTGCCGCCGTTGTCGCCGGAGCAGCCGGCGAGGGCGAGGGCGGATGCGGAGGCCACGGCGGCGATCGCGAGGATCCGGTGGCGGGCACGTGTGTTCACAGTTCACTCCTTTGTGGTGGTCGTGCGGTGTGGTGCTTCGGGACGCGTGGGAGCGCTCCCACGCGTTGAGCAGTCACTCTATGGGAGCGCTCCCACGCGTGTCAAGCCGCGCCGGTGCGCGCCCGGGGCCGTGCACAGCTCGTCAAGAATTCGCTCCTGGCACCACCTCGGGCCCCTCGCGGGTAGCGGGGCCGGTGTTTCTGAGGAGTCGCGCACCGGCGGTACCCTTGGGCAGTGCCCGACGCCACCCTCTCCCCCGCCCTCGTCCGTGCCGAAGCCCTGATCCGCAACGTGCCGGACTACCCTCAGCCGGGCATCATCTTCCGCGACATCACGCCTCTTCTCGCCGATGCCGAGGCCCTCCGCGTGACGACGGAGGCGATCATCGAGCCCTTCGCCGGACAGTTCGACGTGATCGCGGGCATCGAGGCGCGCGGCTTCATCCTCGCCAGCGCCGCCGCCATCGCCGCAGGCGTCGGCCTGATCCCGATCCGCAAGGCCGGCAAGCTGCCCAGGCCCGCGGCGTCCGTCGACTATGCGCTCGAGTACGGCACCGCCACGATCGAGATGCACGACGACCTGCCCGCCGGCTCGCGGGTGCTGCTGATCGACGATGTGCTCGCGACCGGAGGAACTCTCGCCGCCGGTCGCGAACTGGTCGAGCGCCTCGGCAGCCACGTGATCGGCATCTCCGTGCTGTTCGAGATCGACGGCCTCGGCGGCCGCGAAACGGTCGGCGACCTCCACACCGTCTTCCACTCCGCCTGACTCCTCCACGGCGCCGAGCGGGTGCGGCGAGGGCAGTAGACTGGGTGCGCCCCTCCGCCCGCGACTCTTGGAGCCGTCATGCCCACCATCGTCGTCGACGTCATGCCCAAGCCCGAACTGCTCGACCCGCAGGGCAAAGCCGTTTCCGGCGCCTTCGCCCGTCTCGGCGTCGAGGGCTTCACCGACGTCCGCATCGGCAAGCGTTTCGAGCTCACCGTCGAGGGCGAGGTCACCGACGAGGTTCTCGCTGAGGCCAAGCGCATCGCCGACGAGGTGCTCTCCAACTCCGTGATCGAGGACGTCGTCGGCATCGAGGTCGCGGAGTGACCGTCCGCATCGGCGTCATCACCTTCCCCGGCTCGCTCGACGACCGCGACGCACAGCGCGCCGTCCGCATCGCCGGCGCCGAGCCCGTCGCCCTGTGGCACGGATCGCATGACCTCGAAGGCGTCGACGCGCTCGTCCTGCCGGGTGGTTTCAGCTACGGCGACTACCTCCGCGCCGGCGCGATCGCCGCGCTCTCGCCGATCATGAGCGAGGTCAAGGATGCTGCCGCCAAGGGCATGCCCGTGCTCGGCATCTGCAACGGCTTCCAGATGCTGGTCGAGGCGCACCTGCTGCCCGGCGGCCTGATCCGCAACAACCACCAGCACTTCGTGCGGCGCGACCAGAAGCTCACGGTCGAGAACTCCGACACCGCGTGGACCAATGCGTTCCGCACCGGTCAGGAGATCGTGATCCCGCTGAAGAACGCCGACGGCGGCTACATCGCCGACGAGCAGACGCTCGATCGCATCGAGGGCGATGGTCTGGTGGCGTTCCGCTATGCCGGGGTCAACCCGAACGGATCACTGCGCGACATCGCCGGCCTCACCAACGCAGCGGGCAACGTCGTCGGCCTGATGCCGCACCCCGAGCACGCCACCGAGGCCGGCTTCGGTCCCGACACCGCGGCCGCGATGCGTAGCGGAGTCGACGGTGTCGACTTCTTCACGAGCGCGATCGCCGCGGTCGCCCGCGTCGCCGCCTAGCCTCCGTACCGCGAACCGGACCGACTCGACGCCGCCGACCGGTTCAGGTCGGTCTGTTCAGTCGACCGGAAGGGCGAACGGGTTGTCGCCGACCGCTGCGAGCAGGTACCAGGCGGTCGCGCCGGTGTGCAGGCTGGCGTAGTACAGGTCACCGAAACCGGAGTCGAGGCCGTCGCTCGACGTGGCGACGATCCCCTTGCCATCGCCGTTCGGTGCATCGCGCTGCGCAAGCCGGATACTGCTCAGAAGCGTCTCAGCACGGTCGGCGTCGCCGTCGCCGTCACGTAGCGTGAGTGCGAGCGCGAGGTGTCCACTGCCCTCGAACCACGCCTTGGACGTATCGACCTCACTGATCGACGGCCCCGTGTACGGACCATCTGTTGCCAGCAGGTTGGCGAGCGTCCAGTCGAGCGCCGCACCGTAGCGTGGGTCGCCCGTGGCGAGGGAGCTCCAGGTCTGGGCGTCCAGCGGGATCGGGCGGGTGTTGATCGTCGAGCCGTCCAGGCCCGTGCCGGTGTTCACGTGGCCGTCTGCGCTCTGCATGGCGGCGACGAAGTCCGCGGCGACCGCCGCCCGATCAGTCCAGACCCGGGCGCCGGTGAGCTGGCCGAGCTGGGTGAAGAAGCCGGCGATGTCGCTGTTGTGCTCGGTGGACTTCCACGTCAGCGAAGTGCCGTCTTCGAGCTGACCGCCGGTGTAGCCGTAGGGCGCCCTGGTCATGTCCGCCGTGTGGTCCTGGATCCATTCACCGATCCGAACCGCGCCGTCGAGATATCGGGAGTCCCCTGTCGCGTGTGCGAGACGGGCGAGGGCCAGCCCGACCCAGGCCTGGTTTCCGGTGAAGGCGCCGGCTCCCGTGATCTCCACCCGCCCCTGACGGATGCCGTGCGGCTCGTACGACGCTCTGGTGCGCCCGTCGCCGATCGGATCGTTCTCCTGCACGAAGAGGAGGGCGTCGCCGATCGCCCGTGCGCGCCGGAGGTCGTCCGGAAGGCCGCGGGCGGTGTAGGCGATGATCACGAGGGCGTCGTCGTAGACGAAGGAGGGCGTGAAATCCCAGGTCGGAGTCGTGAAGAAGCCACCCTCGTAGCTGCGCGGCAGACAGCGGCCATCCCCGTCGCAGAACTCGTCGGTGCGCGCGTCCAGGAACTCGTACGCCAGCGCGACCGAGGCTGCCGGGTCCGCGACCGGGTCCGCCGGGGTGTCGGCTCGCGCCGCGAAGGCATCCGACACCGCAGGCGCAGCACCCACGAGCACGGCGCCGACGACGAGCGCGGCGACGGTCACCCAGGGGGCGGATCGGCGGGCAGAACCGGACATCGTGACCTCTCGAAGGCGACAGCCCCCGCGGGCGGGACGCACGGGTGACACGGGGGACGATGCGAAGCCTGTCATGACAGCGGTCGATCGGTGAAGTGCCTTTCGGCCACACTTCGCCACGGGATGACGATGCCCGCCTCTCGTAGCGCACGGGTCATCCCCGTGCAAGGCGTTTGCGCGATCCAGGCCCGGCGCTCAGCATGGTCACCCCGCCCCCGAACAGCCTCGAAAGGATCGCCCATGTCCCGCGACCAGTACACCTTCACCGACCCGTCCGCGCTCTACTCCGACATCGAACCGCGGAAGCAGCACATGCCGGAGCCGGGACTCGACGCGGATCTCACCCCGCGCGCCGACCTGGGCGAGGAGTCCTACCGCGGCACCGGGCGCCTGACTGGACGCAAGGCCCTGATCACGGGCGGCGACTCCGGCATCGGCGCTGCCACCGCGATCGCGTTCGCCCGTGAGGGCGCCGATGTCGCGATCTCGTACCTGCCGCAGGAGGAAGAGGACGCGAGCCGGATCGCCGAGATCCTGCGGGAGGCCGGCGCGACGGTCGCCACCATCCCCGGCGACCTGCGCGACCCGGAGTACTGCCGTGCCCTCGTCGCCGAGGCGGTCGAGAAGCTAGGCGGCCTCGACATCGTCGTCAACAACGGCGGCAAGCAGGTGTATCAGGAGTCGCTGACCGACATCACGGACGAGCAGTTCGACGATACCTTCAAGACCAACGTCTACGCGATGTTCTGGATCACCAAGGCCGCCCTGCCCCATCTCCCCGCGGGCTCGACGATCATCAACACCACCTCGATCCAGGCCTACTCGCCCTCCGGCATCCTGGTGGACTACGCCTCGACGAAGGCCACGATCAACGCCTTCTCCAAGGGCCTCGCGGAACAACTCGCGCCGAAGGGCATCCGCGTGAACACCGTGGCACCGGGGCCGATCTGGACGCCCCTGCAGCCCAGCGACGGACAGCCGCAGGACAAGCTCCCCGAGTTCGGGAAGGACACACCCCTCGGGCGCATGGGACAGCCGGCCGAGCTCGCTCCCGCATACGTGTTCCTCGCCTCGGCGGAGTCGAGCTACGTGGCCGGGGAGACCTTGAACGTGAACGGCGGCATGCCGACCCCGTGACGCTCAGGGCGATCAGGAGGCGAGGGCCGGCGGCCACACGCCGATGAGCAGTGCCATGACCACGACCGTGACCAGCTCATGCGCGATGTTGAGCGTGGTGAGTCGGGTCGATCGCCCCTCGAAAGCGTCATGGGTGATGAAGCGTGCCGCCGTGAACCCGGCCCACAGCGTGACCGCGGTGACGATCGTTCCCCAGAAGAAGGATCCGCCGTAGAAGTGCCAGGCGATCGACGAGGCACCGGCGAGGACCCAGGCCGTGATGAAGCTCACGATGACGGTGGTGACGATGGGCCACACCGCCGTCGCGGCAGGCCGGTCCATGTCGACGTTCGCGAGCTTCGACCAGCGTGTGCCGAACACCTTCGGCGCGTACCAGATCGAGCCGACGACCATGCTCGATGCGGTGGCCAGCAGGACCGCCCAGTAGTTGATCTCGGGAACCATGACAGCCTCCACTCGTCGGATGCCTCACCATACTCCCGGGGCGGGCGGAAGGGCGGGTGGCACCTGCATGATCCTGTGACGGATGCATGACTCGGACAGCCGGGACGCTCATGCGCGCGGGGAACGGTCATGCAAACGGCCAGGGCGATCCGGGGAAGTCGGGCACGCCGAACCGATTCGATCCCCGCCCTGGCATGAATGTAAGCGTTTGCACTAGCCTGTTCCCATGGCACAGCTTGAGCAGATCGCAGCCCCCGGTTCCGAGTGGTGGCGCAGCGCCGTCATCTACCAGATCTACCCCCGCTCCTTCGCGGACGCCTCGGGCGACGGCATCGGCGACCTGCCGGGCATCACGAGCCGGCTCGATGCCCTGCAGGAGCTCGGCGTCGACGCGATCTGGCTCAGTCCTTTCATGACGAGCCCGCAGCGCGACGCCGGCTACGACGTGGCCGACTACCGCGACGTCGACCCGCTGTTCGGCACGCTGGGCGACTTCGACGACATGCTCGAGGCTGCGCACGCCCGCGGCATCCGCGTGATCGTCGACCTCGTCCCCAACCATTCGTCCGACCAGCACCCCTGGTTCCAGGAGGCACTGAAGGCCGCACCTGGCAGCCCCGAGCGTGCGCGCTACATCTTCCGCGACGGCAAGGGCGAGAACGGCGAGCTCCCGCCGAACAACTGGGAGTCGGTGTTCGGCGGCGGCATGTGGCAGCGCGTGACCGAGGCCGACGGAACCCCCGGCCAGTGGTACCTGCACATCTTCGACGCGACGCAGCCCGACTTCGACTGGAACAACGAGGAGGTGCAGGAGGAGTTCCGCTCGATCCTGCGCTTCTGGCTCGACCGCGGTGTCGACGGCTTCCGGGTGGACGTGGCCCACGGCATGATCAAGACCGAGGGTCTGCCCGACTACACGCCCCCGACCGACGCGGACTCCATGGGCGGCGGCGAGTCGAACGTGCCGTACTGGGGCCAGGACGGCGTGCACGAGATCTACCGCGACTGGCACAAGGTGCTCGCCGAGTACGACGGCGACCGCGCCCTGTGCGGCGAGGCCTGGATGCCCACCCTCAAGCAGACCGCGCTCTGGGTGCGCCCGGACGAGATGCACCAGACCTTCAACTTCCCGTACCTGATGACGGAGTGGGACGCGAAGAAGCTCGGCGACGTGATCCGCGAGTCGCTGGACGCGTTCGGTGAGGTCGGCGCCCCGAGCACGTGGGTGCTGTCGAACCACGATGTGGTGCGCCACGCGACGCGCCTCGCACTCACCTCCGACAACCCCCAGGGCGAGGGCATCGGACCGAACACCCCTGACAAGCCGGACACCGCGACCGGACTGGCCCGCGCTCGCGCCGCGACGACCCTGATGCTGGCTCTGCCCGGTTCCTCCTACCTCTACCAGGGCGAAGAGCTCGGGCTGCCCGAGGCGATGGAGATCCCGGACGAGTACCGTCAGGACCCGACGTGGTTCCGCACGAACGGCGCACGCTACGGACGTGACGGATGCCGCGTGCCGCTGCCCTGGAACGCAGAGGCTCCGGCCTTCGGCTTCAACGACACCGGACTGTCGTGGCTTCCCCAGCCCGCCGACTGGGCGACCTACGCGCGCGACGTCGAAGAGGTCGACCCGGCGTCGACGCTCGCGCTGTACAAGCGCCTGCTGGCCGGACGGCGTGAGCACGGCTTCGGCAGCGGCTCTCTGGTGTGGGAGGACGCCGGTCCCGAGGCGGTCGCGTTCCGCCGTGGTGACGTGCACGTGGTCGCGAACCTCGGTACCGCCCCCGTCGAGCTGCCGGCCGACGCCTTGGTGTTGCTGCAGAGCCAGCCCTTCGAAGGAGCCGCGATCCCGGTCGACACGGCCGTCTGGTACACCACCGCGACCCACGCCTGACATCCTCCGGTCGCGGTTGTCGTCGCCCACGCCCGCGTGAAGCGACACACACCGCGACCGGAGCTTTTCGACAGAGGAACCATGGCCAGCATCGATGAGGTCGCCCGGCTCGCCGGAGTCTCCACCGCGACCGTCTCGCGCGCACTGAGCGGTCGCGGCCACGTGTCCGAATCCGCGAAGGAGAGGGTGCAGGCCGCAGCGCAGACTCTCGGCTACGTGGTGTCGTCCCGTGCGTCGAGCCTGGCATCGGGTCGCACCCGCAACGTCGGGGTCATCGTCCCGTTCCTCGACCGGTGGTTCTTCAGCACGGTGCTCTCCGGCGTCTCGGCCGCGCTGATGCGCGAGGGCTACGACATCACGCTGTACAACATCACCGCCGACAAGGACGTGCGCCGACACGTGTTCGACACCTTCCTGCGACGGCAGCGCGTGGACGCCGTGATCGCGGTGTCGATCGAGCTCGACGAGGACGAGACGCAGTACCTGCTCGACCTCGGACTCCCCGTGATCGCGATCGGCGGTCCGAACCCGAAGCTCGACACCATGACCGTCGATGACGTCGCCGTCGCGCAGTTGGCCACCGAGCATCTGATCAGCCTCGGCCACACCGACATCGCGCACATCGGAGCCAACCCCGAGTTCGACATCGACTTCCACATCCCGACCAACCGCCGTCTGGGCTTCGAGAAGGCACTCGCCACGGCAGGGATCCCCCTGAACCACGCCTTCCTCGAACCAGCCGACTTCACGGTGGAGGGCGGCTACCGGGCGGCGAAGCAGCTGCTCGGCAGGCCGGGCCCCCGCCCGACCGCGGTCTTCGCGGCGTCGGATGAGATGGCCATCGGAGCACTGCTCGCTGCCCGCGACCTCGGCTTCAGCGTGCCGGAGGAGTTGTCGATCGTGGGCATCGACGGCCATGAGCTCGGCGAGTTCTTCCGTCTCACCACCGTCGACCAGTTCCCGCTGGGCCAGGGGGAGCGCGCCGCAGACGCCGTGCTGGCGAAGCTCGCCACCCCCGATGCCGTGCACATCCCGTCAGCCTTGCCGTACGAGCTGAACGTGCGCGGAACGACCGCCCGACTGATCTAGCCGGGCAGCAGGACGGCGTCACGCCAGGTGCGATAGCCTCCGTCGAGATTGCGTGCCGCGACGCCCTGCTGTCGGAGGATCCGCGTAGCGATGTGTCCGCGCAGACCGACCTGGCAGTGCACGACGATCGGCCCGTCCGGCAGTTCACCGGATCGGTCCCTGAGCTCGTCGAGCGGCACGTTGACGGCGCCGGGGATCGCGCCGGATCTGTGCTCCGCCGGCGAACGCACATCGATGAGCGTCGCGCCCGCTCGCAGCTCGGCCTCGAGCTCATGCCACTGGATCGTAGGAGTCGTCCCCGTGCGGGTGTTCTCGGCGACATAGCCGAGGATGTTCACCGCATCCTTGGCCGAGCCGAACTGCGGCGCATAGGCCAGTTCGAGATGCGCGAGCTCGGCGGCGGGGAGTCCGGCCTGCATCGCAGTGGCCACCACGTCGATCCGCTTGTCCACGCCGTCCCGCCCGACGACCTGCACGCCGAGGATGGCGTCGGAGGTCGGATCGGCGAGCATCTTCATCGACAGCGTCTCGGCGCCTGGGTAGTACCCGGCGTGCGACCCCGGGTGCACATGCACCGCGTAGAAATCGCGCCCCGCCGCGCGCAGCTGCTGCTCGCTCCACCCTGCTTTCGCCGCCGTCACGCCGAACACCCGGACGATTCCCGTGCCGAGAGCGGGTCGCGCGGTCTCCGCCCGCCCCGCGATGAGATCGGCCACCAGGCGTCCGTGACGGTTCGCGAGGCCCGCCATCGTGATGAGTGCCGCCTCCCCTCCCACGAGATCGTGCTTCTCGACACCGTCGCCCACGGCGAACACGTCGGGAGCACTCGTGCGACACGTCGAGTCGACCTCGATGCCCCCGGTCGGGCCGATCCGGATGCCGGCGCCCTCTGCCAGCGCAGTCTCAGGGACGACGCCTGCCGCGTCGATCACGAGGTCCGCGGGAACGGAGGTGCCGTCGCTCAGCATGACCAGTCCCGGGGCCGAGCCGACGACCTCGACGCCCAGGCGCACGTCCACGCCGTGCGCTCGGACCTCCGCCGCGATCGGGGCGGCCATCTCCGCATCGAGTGGAGCGAGCAGTCGGGGTCCGCGCTGCACGAGGGTGACCGATGCGCCACGCGCGATGAGGTTCTCGACCGCCTCGAGTCCCGTGTATCCGCCGCCGACGACCACGACCGGGACCCCTGCCCTCGAGAGAGCGGCATCGATGGCGTCCGCATCCTCGACGGTGCGCAGGCTGTGCGCCGGGATGCCCGACGTCGGGGCCGCTCGACGCGGTCGGGCCCCCGTGGCGAGGATGAGAGTGTCGTAGTGCTGCGTGAAACGACGACCCGCCTCGAGGTCGACCACCTCGACCACCTTCCGCGCGGTGTCGATGCGCACCACATCGTGGCGCACGCGCACGTCGAGCCGGAAGCGATCGTGCAACGACGTGGGCGTCTGCAGGAGCAGCGAATCACGCTCGGCGATCACCCCTCCGACGTAGTAGGGCAGGCCGCAGTTCGCGTAGGAGACCTCCGGCCCTCGCTCGAAGATCGTGATCTCCGCCTGTTCGTCGAGGCGACGCAGACGTGCGGCGGCCGACATCCCGCCGGCGACGCCTCCCACGATGACCACCCGGCGCCGTTCAGCCGTGGTCATCGCTGGAACAGCCTCGAGAAGAAGCCGCCCTGAGCCGGTTCGGCGGCGTGCCCCGTGCACCATTGCGCCGCCGGCACTGTCCGACGTACAGAGTCGACGTGCTGTCCGCAGCCCGCCCAGGTGGTCTTGCCGCAGGTCTTGCAACGAACTGCTCGGCACATCTTCTTGCTCCTCACTGATACCCCGGTGGGTATTCGAGGAAACTATACCCCAGGGGGTATAGTGGTTCGCACAGCCGCCATTCAGGGAGCGATATGTCATCCGCAGACGCCGAGACCCAACGAAAGATCGCCAACCGCCTCAAGCGCGCCCAGGGGCAACTCGGCGCAGTGATCGCCGCCGTGGAGAGGGGGGACGAGTGCCGGACGGTCGTCACCCAGCTCGCCGCCGTCACCTCGGCCCTCGACAAGGCCGGGTTCCAGATCATCGCCTCCGCCATGAAGGACTGCCTGACCGACGACGAGGCCGCATCGGGCGGCACTGCCGCATCGGAGAGCTCAGGAACGGAAGCGGCCACCGACACCGCAGGGGTGTCGATGGCCGAACTGGAGAAGCTCTTCCTCTCCCTCGCCTGACGCGAAGCGGTCAGCTCGCGACGATGAGTCCCTTCGTCGCGGTGCGTGCAGCCTCGAAGCGACGCTGCACATCGGGCCAGTTCACGAGGTTCCAGAACGCCTTGACGTAGTCGGCGCGCACGTTGAGGTAGTCGAGGTAGTAGGCGTGCTCCCAGACGTCGAGCTGCAGCAGCGGCGTCACGCCGAGCGGTGCGTTCCCCTGCTGGTCGAAGAGCTGGAAGATCACGGGGCGGGCGCCCACGCTGTCCCAGGCGAGCACGGCCCAGCCCGATCCCTGTACACCGAGCGCGGTCGCGGTGAAGTGCGCCCGGAACGCATCGATCGATCCGAATGCGTCGACGAGCGCGGCCTCGAGCTCGCCCTCCGGAGCGCCGCCGCCCTCGGGCGAGAGGTTCTGCCAGAAGACGGAGTGGTTGATGTGGCCGCCGAGGTTGAACGCGAGGTCCTTCTCGAGCTTGTTGACGTTCGCGAGGTCGCCGGCGCTGCGTGCGGTGGCGAGCTGCTCGAGCGCGGTGTTCGCGCCGGTCACGTACGCCTGGTGGTGCTTGGAGTGGTGCAGCTCCATGATCTTGCCGGAGATGTGCGGCTCGAGCGCGGAGTAGTCGTACGGGAGCTCGGGGAGCGTGTAGAGAGTGGACATTGTGCTTCCTTTCGATGGTGCTATCGGTGGGTGCGGATCAGTGCTCGGGGTCGTGCGGGAGCGAGTGGAATCGGCGGTCGAGGTAGACCAGAGGACGCCCGGACGGACCGGGCAGCACCTCGATGACCTCGGCGATGACCACGGTCGACGACCCCACTGCGACGGTCTCGATGGTGCGACACCGCAGCGCCGCCCTGGCCTCGGGGAGGTGCGGTTCTCCGGTCGGCAGCGTCGCCCACCCCTGCTCGGGGGTGAAGCGCTCGGAGCCGCTGACCGCGAAGCTCTGCGCGAGGTCGGAGTGCTCGTCGTCGATCAGATGCACCACGAAGGTGTCCGCTCCGAGGATCGCTCCCGCGGACCCCGTCGCCCTGGTCACGGAGAACACGATCGCCGCGGGGTCGACCGCCACCGAGGCGACGCTCGACGCCGTGAGGCCGACCGGCCCGTCCGGGGTGCTCGCGGTGATGATCGCGACGCCGGCGGGATGCGTGCGGAACGCGGCCTTGAGCCCTTCGCCGATCGGGGTGGGCACGGGTGTCGCGGTCATCGACCGGCCTCCATCATCTGTTCCTGCTTCGCATGCGTCAGCATCTCCTCGCGCTCGACGATCTTCGTCCGCTCACGGCCACGGGCTGCTCCCGCCCCACGCTCCGCGGCATCGATCCGCAGCCAGCCATCGAGGTCGACCGCGTGCGACAGGTGGGCGATCGGATCATCGTCACGCGCTTCCAGCTCGACCGATCCGAGGTCGTCGACGACGTGGCCGATGGTCTGCGCGGCGTCCGACTTGGTCGAGCCGATGAGTCCGACCGGCCCGCGCTTGATCCAGCCCGTGGCATACAGCCGGGGGATCGGGACGCCCTCCGCGTCGACGACTCGACCTTCGATGTGCGGCACGACTCCGAGCGTAGTGTCGAACGGCATCCCAGGCACGGGCGTCGATCGATATCCCACGGCACGGTAGACCGCTCCGACGTCGTAGCGCAGCAACTCGCCGGTGCCGACCATGCGACCGAGCTCGTCTGACGCGGTGCGCTCCATCTCGATGCCGGTCACGGAGTCGGTCCCCAGCAGCCGCACCGGGCGTTGCCGCAGGTGCAGGTGTATGCGGCGCGAGGCCGTGCGCGTCGCGGGGTCGACGGCGGCCCATTCGGTCATGGTGCGCACGACGATGCGCCGCTGCGAGAACTGCGCGATCATCCGCTCGGCGTGCTCGTCGAGAGCGAGTTCTTCGGGGTCGACGATCACATCGACGTCGTCCTGCTCGGCGAGCTCGCGCAACTCCATGGCCGAGAAGCGCACGTCGGCCGGTCCTCGCCGAGCGAAGAGGTGCACATCGCGCAACGGGCTGGCCACGAGCTGGTCGAGCACGGCATCAGGGGTGTCGGTGTGGGTCAGCGCCGAGGCGTGCTTGGCCAGGATCCTCGTGACATCCAGCGCCACGTTGCCGGCCCCGAGCACGGCGACCGACTCGGCGGCGAGCGGCCAGGTGCGCGGTGCATCGGGGTGCCCGTCGTACCAGGCCACGAAGTCGGCGGCGCCAAACGAGCCGGGGAGATCTATGCCGGGGATGTCGAGAGCGACGTCGAGGTCGGCACCCGTCGCCACGATCACTCCGTCGTATGCGGCACGCAGCTCGTCGATCTCGACGTCACGGCCGATCTCGACGTTGCACCGCAACCGGATGCGTGGGTTCACGAGCACCTCGTGCAGGGCGTCGGTGATCTTCCGGATGCGGGGATGGTCGGGCGCGACGCCGTAGCGGACGAGACCGTACGGCGCCGGGAGCTTCTCGAACAGGTCGATCGCTGCGGTGGGGACACGGTCGAGCAGGATGTCGGCGGCGTAGATGCCTGCAGGGCCCGCCCCCACGATGGCGATGCGCGGCTCCACGGGGGGTGATCCGGCGGCGGTCATGCGTGCTCCCCCTGGGGCGCGAGCGCGGCGATGATCGGGTGATCGAACGTCAGCGTGCCCGTCTTCGCGGCACCGCCGGGAGACCCGATCTCGTCGAAGAACTCGACGTTGGCCTTGTAATAGTCCTGCCACTCATCGGGCAGATCGTCTTCGTAGAAGATGGCCTCGACCGGGCACACCGGCTCGCAGGCGCCGCAGTCCACACACTCGTCGGGGTGGATGTAGAGCGAGCGTTCGCCCTCGTAGATGCAGTCGACAGGGCACTCGTCGATGCAGGCCTTGTCCTTCACATCGACGCACGGCAGGGCGATCACATAGGTCATCGCAGGGTCTTCGTTCGGGTCACGCTGTCCTCGTTCGGGTCGATCAGCCCTTGCCGGGCCACATGACTACCGTAAAACCTCAAGTACACTTGAGGTCAAATCGAAGGAAAGGCGGCCGGATGAGTCCGCATGCACCCGACGAACCGCTCACGATCGGCGAGATGACCCGACGCACGGGGGTCGCCGCTTCCGCGCTGCACTTCTACGAGGGCCTCGGCCTCATCGCGTCGACCCGCACGCCGGGCAACCAGCGCCGCTATGCACGGCACATGCTGCGCCGCGTCTCGCTCATCACGGTCGCGAAGCGCCTCGGCATCCCGCTCTCCGACGTGCAGACGGCCTTCGCCGACGTGCCACTGACCGAGACCCCGAGCCACGAGGACTGGCAGCGGGCCTCCCGACGCTGGAAGCGCGAGCTGGAGAAACGCCGCGAAGGCATCGAACGGCTCGAACGCGAACTCACCGGATGCATCGGCTGCGGCTGCCTGTCGATGAAGGCCTGCGGCCTGCTCAACCCTGACGACGCGCTTGGCACGCAGGGCGCCGGCCCCCACCGCCTGCAGGACTGACCCACTCGCCTGCGAACGCCGCGAGACCCACTCCCGCCGCCGAGACCCATCGCCGCATGCGCCGGCGGGAGTGGGTCTGGGCGAGGAGAGTGGGTCTCGACAGGGAGCGGCTCAGCGCACCTCGAAGTCCGCGGAGAGGAGCACCTCGTCGCGGGAGCTCGGGCCCACCAGCAGCTCGAACGTGCCGGCCTCGACCAGACGCGTGCCCGCGGCGTCGACGATCGTGCAGTCGGACACCGGCAGCTCCAGGCGCACCCGTACGGACTCCCCCGGGGCGACGTCGACCTGACGGAAGGTCTTGAGCTCCTTGTCGGTCCAGCTCACGCTCGTCACCGAGTCGCGCACGTAGACCTGCACCGTCTCGCGTGCAGGCCGTTCCCCCGTGTTCGACACCGTGACGTGCCCGACGATCGTGCCGGACTCCGCCAGCGAGGTCTCCTCCAGCACGAGGTCGGAGTACTCCACGGTCGTGTACGACAAGCCCTCGCCGAACGCCCAGGCGGGCGACCGCGTGAGATCGGCGTAGCGATCGCCGTGCTGGCCGCGGATCTGGTTGTAGTACGTCGGCTGCTGACCCACGTGGCGCGCGAACGAGATCGGCAGGCGCCCTGACGGTTCGGCAGCTCCCGAGATGATGTCGGCCAGTGCACGCCCGCCTTGCATACCGGGGTTCGCCGCCCAGATGACGGCAGCAGCCTTCGACGCGGATGCCGGGAGCACGAGGGGCTTCGACGCGAGCAGCACGATCACGACGGGCTTCCCGGTCGCGATGAGCGCATCGATCAGGGCGTTCTGCCCGCCGATGAGCTCGAGCGTCGCGGTGGAGCGCCCTTCGCCGACCAGTTCGATCCGGTCGCCGACGACCGCCACCACGACATCGGAGTCGGAGGCCGCGGCGACGGCCTCCGCGATCAGAGCGGCGTCGGGCTCGCAGGCCCTCACCACCGGCGGACGCGGCTGCTTGTCGGGGAAGAACGGACCCTGCGGGTCTTCCTCGAGCGTGAGGATGTCGGCACCGCGGGCGTGGGTGACGCTCCAGCCGTCGATCGTCTGCAGGCCGTCGAGCACGGTCGTGATCATCTCGCGAGGCTGACCGTCGAGCCATCCCGCCTGACCTGAGCCGCCGGCCCAGTCGCCGAGCTGCGTCTGCGCGTCGTCGGCGAGAGGGCCGGTGACCGCGACCTTCAGCGCGGACGTGGGGTCTAGCGGCAGCACGCCGTCGTTCTCGAGCAGCACGAGCGAGCGGCGGGCGACCTCGAGGTTCAGCTCCGCGTGCTCCACGCTGCCCACCACGGTGTCGAGCGCGGTGCTAGGAAGGCGCGGGTTCTCGAAGAGCCCCAGCTCGAACTTAAGCGTCAGGATGCGGGCGGCGGCGGCGTCGAAGGCGTCCTCGGCGAGCATCCCCTTCGCCACGGCGTCCAGCGCTCCCTCGAAGAAGCCGGGCGTGGTCATGATCATGTCGTTCCCAGCCCGCACGGCAGCCGCGGCCGCGTGCGTGATGTCGGGCTGGATCCGCTGCTCCCACACCATGCGACCGACGTTGTCCCAGTCGGTGATGAGCGTGCCGGTGTAGCCCCACTCGCCGCGCAGCACGTCGCTGAGCAGCCAGTCATTGGTGGTGATCGGCACGCCGTCGGTGGTCTGGTAGCCGAGCATGAACGTGCGGCAGCCCTCGCGGGCGACGCGCTCGAACGGCGGCAGGAACCACGAGCGCAGCTTGCGGCGGGAGATGTCGGCCTCGCTCGCGTCGCGCCCGCCCTGGGTCTCGGAGTACCCGGCGAAGTGCTTGGCGGTCGCGAGGATGGCCGTGGGGTCGTCGAGTCCGTCACCCTGATAGCCGCGCACCATGGCCGAAGCCAGTTCGCCGATCAGGAACGGGTCTTCACCGAAGGTCTCGTCGATGCGACCCCAGCGCAGATCGCGGGCGATGCACAGCACGGGCGAGAACGTCCAGTGGATGCCGGTGACCGCGACCTCCTCGGCCGTCGCACGGGCGACGCGTTCGACGAGCGCGGAGTCCCACGACGCGGCCATGCCGAGCTGCGTCGGGTAGATCGTCGCCCCCGGCCAGAACGAGTGCCCGTGGATGCAGTCCTCCCCCACCAGGAGCGGGATGCGGAGCCGGGTCTGCGCCGTGAGCTCGTTCGCTCGCAGGATGCGCTCGGGCGAGGTGTGCAGGATCGAGCCCGCATGGCGCCGCGCGATGTGGTCGTCGATGTCGTCGCGAGCGTCGAGCTGAAGCATCTGCCCGACCTTCTCCTCCAGCGTCATGCGGCTGAGGAGGTCGGCCACGCGCTCGGGGATCGGGAGAGCGGGGTCCTGGTACGGGAGCTGCGTGGTCAGAGTCTGAGAGGTCATCACTTCGTGTTCTGGTTGGTGTTCGGTGTCGGGCTCGTCGCGGCGTCGCCGGGCCCGGAGGGGTCGGGCGAGGTCGCCGACGTTACGGGATCGGGAGCCTTCTTCGGCAGGGGCACGCTGCGGACGGCGGTGACGGCGTCGTTCACGTTCAGCCCCTTCTTCTTCATCGCCCTGGCCCGCTCGCCCGCCGAGCGCAGTCGCGGGTTGACGTACTCGTCGATGCCGAAGTTGATGAGCGAGAGCGCGACGCCGATGATCGCGATGCAGAGCCCGGCCGGCACGTACCACCACCACAGTCGCGGGAACGCACCGTTCTGCTGCGCCCAGAACAGGATGGTCCCCCAGTTGAGGTTGCTCACCGGGATCACCCCGATGAAGGCCAGCGTCGTGAGACCGAGGATGGCCGCCGTCACGGTCCCGACGAAGCTCGAGGCGATAAGCGCCATGAGGTTCGGGAGCATCTCGACCGTGATGATGCGGCGCAGCGGCTCGCCGTTCGCGCGCGCGGCCTGGATGAAGTCGCGGTTGCGCAGCGACATGGTCTGCGCGCGCAGCACGCGGGCGCCCCACGCCCACCCGGTTATCCCCAGCACCGCGGCGATCACGATCAGCGGCGGGTTCTCGAACTGCGAGGCGATGATGATGATCAACGGGATGCCGGGGATCACCAGGAACACGTTGGTCAGCGCCGACAACGACTCGCTCTTCCAGCCGCGCACGTAGCCGGCGATCACACCGATCGTGATCGCGATGATCGTGGCGATGAAGGCCGCGAGGAATCCGACGACGATCACACCGCGGGTGCCGTAGATGATCTGGCTCAGCACGTCTTCGCCCATGTGCGTCGTGCCCAGCCAGTGCTCCCAGGAGGGCGGCTGACGCAGCGCCGTGCGGTCCTTCTGGGTCGGCCCGTACGGGGCGATCCACGGAGCGAGGATCGCGATGAGCACGAACACCCCGAGGATGATGAGCCCGGCGATCGACTTGGGGTTGCGGAACATCGCGAACGCCTGCGCGAGCTGCGACCAGAACGTCTTGCGCGGCGGCGCTCCCGTCGACGGGGTGCGCAGCGTAGCGGTCTCGGGCATGCCGGAGACGACGGCCGATCCGTCGGGCGCTGTGGTCGCTGCAGTGGTGGGAACGGTCATGTCAGGACTCCATCTGGCGCGTGCGCGGGTCGAGGTAGGCGTAGACGACATCGGCGAGGATGTTGGCCACGAGCACAGACAGCGTGATCACGAGGAACACGCCCTGCATGAGGGCGAAGTCCTTGGCGTTGGTCGCGTCGAGCAGCAGCTTGCCGACACCCGGATAGCTGAACACCATCTCCATCACGATCGTGCCGCCCACGATGAAGCCGATCGACAGCGCGAAGCTCTGGATCTGCGGCAGCACCGCGTTGCGAGCGGCATAGCCCCAGAGCACCCGCTTGTTGGGCATGCCCTTCGCCTGCGCGACCGTGATGTAGTCGTCGTCGAGCACCGTCAGCATCATGTTGCGCATGCCGAGCACCCATCCGCCGAGCGAGGCGACCACGATGGTCAGCGCCGGAAGCGTGCCGTGCATGATCACCTGGCCGATGAAGTCGAGACTCCATTCCGGCGACTGCCCCTTGTCGTAGGCATGCGATGACGGGAACCACTTCAGGGTCGAGGAGAAGATCGCGATCGCGATGAGTCCGAGCCAGAAGTACGGGATCGTGTTGAAGAACGTGGTCACCGGGATGATCGCGTCGAGCCTGCTGCCCCGCTTCCATCCGACGACGGCTCCGAGCAGCGTGCCGATCGCGAAGGAGATGATGGTCGCGATGCCGACCAGCCCGAGCGTCCAGGGCAGGGCGGCGGCGAGCACCTCGGCGACCGGCCGCAGGCCGTGCAGGGTCGAGATGCCGAGGTCGCCGCGCAGCAGCATCCCCCAGTACTCGAGGTACTGCTGCCAGATGGACTTGTCGGTGTCGATGCCGAGCAGCACGCGCAGCGCGTCTGCCGCCTCGGGGCTCACGTTGCGGTTGCGCGCGAGGTACGAGCTGACCGCGTCGCCCTTCATGAGGCGGGGCAGGAAGAAGTTGATCGTGATCGCCGCCCACAGTGTGAACAGGTAGAACGCCGCGCGACCGGCGAAGAAGCGCCACGGCACCGGCCGCCTGGTGCGCTCTGCCGTGGTCGCCGTGGTGCCGACCTCGAGGGCATCGCGGGCGACGAGGTCGTTGTCGTCGAGCTGGGGGAGAGCGGAGCTCACAGCGCGCCTCCGTTCGATGCCGCTGCAGCGAAGTGCTTCTCCGGATCGGGAGAGGCCGCGCGCAGCTCGCGGGTGTACGGATCCTGCGGGTTGAGGATCACATCGTCGGCGGTTCCGTACTCGACCACGCGCCCCTGGTTGAGGACCATGATCTCGTCGCTGAAGTGCCGGGCGGTCGCCAGGTCGTGCGTGATGTAGAGCACACCGAGTCCCTCTTCGCGCTGCAGATCGGCGAGCAGGTTCAGCACGCCGAGCCGGATGGAGACGTCGAGCATCGACACCGGCTCATCGGCGACGAGGAGCGAGGGACGCGAGGCCAGGGCACGGGCGATGGCAACGCGTTGCCGTTGGCCGCCCGACAGCTCGTGGGGGCGGCGGTCGATCACCGCGTCCGCATCGAGGCGCACCCGGTCGAGGAGCCGACGCACCTCGTTCTCGGTCTCCTTCTTCGGCACCACGTCGTCGAGGCGGATCGGACGCTCCAGGTGGTAGCGGATCGAGTGGTACGGGTTGAGCGAGGCGAACGGGTCCTGGAACACCATGCGCAACTGCTGGCGGTACTTCCGCAGGCCCCTGCCGCGGCGCGGGATGGGCTTGCCGTCGAGCAGCACCTCGCCGCTGGTCGGGGTCTCGAGCTGGGTGAGGATCTTCGCGATCGTGGACTTGCCGCTGCCGGACTGGCCGACCAGGCCGATCGTCTGGCCGGACGTCAGGGTGAAGCTCACGTCGTCGAGGGCTTTGATCTGCCCGGCGCCTCGGACGTTGTACGCCTTCGTGACATTGCGGAACTCGAGGGTGGTCATCGCACCAGCACCCCTCTCTCCCCGGTGAGCCGGGGGAACGACGACAGCAGGGTCTTCGTGTATTCGTGCTCCGGCTGCGTCCAGATGCGCTCTGCCGTATCGAGCTCGATGATCTCTCCTTCGCGCATGATCGCGATCCGGTCGCTGATCTCCAGCAGAAGCGGAAGGTCGTGGGTGATGAAGATCACCGAGAAGCCGAACTCGTGCCGCAGCTGAGAGATCTGCTTGAGGATCTCCCGCTGCACCAGCACGTCGAGCGCGGTCGTCGGCTCGTCCATGACCATCAGCTGCGGACGGAGCACCAGGGCCATGGCGATCATGACGCGCTGGCGCATGCCGCCGGAGAGCTCGTGCGGGAAGGAGCGCACACGCTGACGGCCGACCTTGACGATCTCGAGCAGTTCCTCGGCCTCGGCACGCCGCTGCTTGCGGTTCATGTCGGGGCGGTGGATCTCGAACACGTCCTCCAGCTGCGAGCCGATCGTCGCGACGGGGTTGAGGGCGTTCATCGCGCCCTGGAACACCATCGACACCTTGTCCCAGCGGAATCGCTGCATCGCGTCGACGTCCAGGGCGTTGATGTCGATGTCGATGCCCGTCGCGTCGTGGAAGGTCACGCTGCCGCCGGTGATGACGGCCGGAGCGCGCAGCAGGCGCTGCACCCCGTAGGCGAGCGTGGTCTTGCCGCATCCGCTCTCCCCCGCGAGGCCCAGGATCTCGCCGCGCTGCAGTTCGAGGGTCACGTTCTTCACCGCCTCGACGGGCGGGTCGACGTCGTACACGACGGAGAAGTCGCGCACGGTGAGCAGGGGGTCTGGCATGGGGTGTCCTTCGTGGGGGCGGGCCCTTCGACAGGCTCAGGGACCCAGATGGGTGGCTGAGCCTGTCGAAGTCCCGGCTGTGGGTGGCTGAGCCTGTCGAGGTCCTACTCGGCGGGCTTCAGCTTCGTGAGGATCTGCACGATGTTCGGCTGCGTCGGGTCGGCGGACGCGTAGGTGTCGTCCTCCGACGGCCAGCCGACGTAGTTGCGCGTGTTGAACTCACCCAGCAGCGGGTGGGCGCCCAGCGGGATGGCCAGCACCTGCTCGGAGAAGATCGTCTGCAGCGTGTCGATGGCGGTGGTGCGCTCCTCGTCGGACGAGGCGTTCGCGTAGGTGTTCAGCGCGGCGGTCGCCTCCGGGTCGTCGAAGCGACCGAAGTTGAAGCCGGCCTTGCCCTCGGGGGAGATCCACCGCGGATCCATGGTCGAGGTGTAGAGGCCGTACGCCGTGCCGCTGTCCTCCAGCCAGTGGATGATCGCAGAGAACGTGCCGTTGTCGCGGGGATCGGCCCAGCCGCCCCAGTCGGGCATGTCGATCTTGACCTCGGCGCCGATGCTGTCCTTCACGTCCTCGGCGATGAGCTCCTGCGCCGTGTTCCAGTCGCTCCAGCCGGACGGGACGGAGAGCGTGAACGAGACGGGCGTGCCGTCGGGGTCGATCAGGGCGTCGTCCTTCCAGGTGTATCCGGCGGTCTCCAGCAGGTCACGCGCCTTCTCGGCGTCGACCTTGTAGTCGACTCCCTCGAACTCCGGCTGGATCTCGTCTTCGAGGATCGACGACAGTCCCGTGACGGACCAGACCGGCTCGCTGGCACCCTCGCGCGCGATGTCGACGTAGGCGTCGCGGTCGATCACCCAGGCGAGCGCCTGACGGAAGGCGGGGTCGTCGAACGGCTTCTGCTGCAGGTTCATGAACAGCGTGGCCGAGCCGGTGGTCGGGGAGGCGAGGAACTTGTTGTGCTCGGGGTCGACCGAGAGGAACTGCTCTTCGATCTGCGGGATGAACGCCTGCGCCCAGTCGGCGTCGCCGTTCGCGAGGGCCGTGGTGAGGGCGGTGTTGTCACCGTACGAGACGTAGTGCAGCTCGGGCACGGCGAGGTCGCCACCCCAGTAGTCGTCGCGCGCGTCGAGCGTGACCGACTCGGTCGACCAGTTCGCCATCGCGTAGGGGCCGGTGCCGACGAGGTCGTCACCCTTGACGGGGTCGGTGGCCGGGTCGTCGAAGTTCTCCCAGATGTGCTTCGGGACGATCGGCACGTGCAGCACGCGGGCCTGGTTGACGTACTTGGAGTCGCCGAAGCTCAGCACGACCTTGTCGCCGTCGACCTCGGCGCCCTCGTACTTGAGGCCGGCGGTGTCGAGGGCGGGGATCGAGGCGGTCTCGAACGAGAAAACGATGTCGTCGGCCGTGAACGGCTCGCCGTCGCTCCAGGTGACGTCCGCGCGCGGGACGACCGTGAGCTGCGTGTAGTCGTCGTTCCACTCGAGGCTCTCGGCGAGCCATGGCGTGGTACCGCGATCTCCCGTCTGGTTCACCAGGGCCAGGGTCTCGAACACGACCTTGGCGTAGCCGTACTTCGACGCGGCGGAGTCGCCGACGAACGGGTTGTTCGACTCGGTGGTGATCGCACCGTCGGGCTTCGCGATGGTGAGGGATGCGGATCCGGCGCCGTCGCCGGATCCACCGCCGGCCGAGCAGCCGGCGAGGGCCGACACACCGAGCGCGGTGATCGCGGTCACGGCGATCAGAGACTTTCTGAGCTTCATTGCTTCTCCTAGGCACGGGTCTTTGTGCTGTGTCGCCGGCGAACGGGGGTCCGCCGGCCGTCGTGATTTGCTTACTGTCGAGAAAGTAAGCTTCCGTGAGGTTACCGAGTAGTAAGTTTGACCGCAAGCACAGTCCGACGATGGAGAGGAGGCCGCGGTGGCAGACAGCGACCAGACAGTGCGCGTGCGCCCGGCGACGCTCGAGAAACGCGAGCAGATCCTCAAGGCCGCGATCGAGATCTTCGGCAACAAGGGCTCGACCAACGGGACCCTGGCGGACGTCGCCGAGCAGGTCGGCATCACGCACGCCGGCGTGCTCCACCACTTCGGCTCGAAGCAGAAGCTCCTACTCGAGGTGCTCGCTTACCGAGACAGGGACGATGTCGCCGGCCTCGCCCAGAAGCACATCCCCGGGGGACCGGAACTGTTCCTGCACCTCGTGGGCACCGCCTTCACGAACGAGAAGCGGCCGGGCATCGTGCAGGCCTACACGGTGCTCTCGGCGGAGTCGGTCACCGACGAGCATCCCTCGCGCCCGTTCTTCGAGGAGAGGTACACGACACTTCGCCGCGAGGTCACGGCCGCGTTCCACGAGCTGTGCGCCCAGGAGGGCGTGCGCGACCCCGACTCGATCTCCGCGGCCTCCGCCGCGATCCTCGCCGTGATGGACGGGCTGCAGCTGCAGTGGCTCCTGCACCCCGGGGCGATCGAACTGGGCGCGACCAGCGAGTTCGCGATCCGGGCGATCGTGAACGCCGTGCTGCACCCCGGCCCTGAGCTCACGACCTACACATCCCCCGCCTGATCCGCCGCCACCCGCGGCGCCGAGACCCATGCGCCGCGCCGAGACCCATCGAGCCAGACGCTTGTGACAGTGGGTCTGGGCGGCGACCATGGGTCTCGGCAAGGCGGGGCTGCCCGGCTAGGCTCGGGCCATGACGATCGACCTCGAAGCGCTCTACATCGACCTGCACCAGCACCCCGAGCTCTCGTTCCAGGAGACGCGCACCGCCGGCATCGCCGCCCAGCACCTGCGCGACCTCGGCCTCGAGGTCGAAGAGGGGGTCGGCGTCACCGGCGTCGTCGGCGTGCTCCGCAACGGCGAAGGTCCGGTGGTGTGGGTGCGCGCCGACATGGACGCGCTCCCCGTCGAGGAGCAGACCGGCCTGTCGTACGCCAGCACCGCGAAGGGCGTCGACCCCGCGGGGACGACCGTTCCCGTGATGCACGCCTGCGGCCACGACATGCACGTCACCGCCATGATCGGCGCGGTCGAGAAGCTCGTCGCCGAGCGGTCCGACTGGTCGGGAACCCTCGTCGTGCTGATCCAGCCCGCCGAGGAGTACGGCGCCGGGGCGCGCGCGATGCTCGACGACGGGATCCTCGACCGCTACCCGAAGCCCGATGTCGTGCTCGGCCAGCACGTCACGCCGCTCCCCGCGGGCGTGATCGGCGTGCGCAGCGGTACGCAGATGGCCGCCTCCGACGGACTCACCGTCACCCTGCACGGCCGCGGCGGCCACGGCTCGCGCCCGCACGCGACGATCGATCCCGTCGTGATGGCGGCGGCCACCGTGATGCGCCTGCAGACCATCGCGTCGCGGGAGATCGATCCGCAGGGGGTCGCTGTCGTGACCGTGGGATCGATCCACGCGGGCCTCAAGAACAACATCATCCCGGCCGAGGCGAAGCTCGAGCTCAGCCTGCGCTACCCAGACGAGGGGACGCGCGACAAGGTGCTCGCGAGCGTCGAGCGCATCGTGCGGGCCGAGGCCACAGCCTCCGGGGCCGAGCGCGAGCCCGAGATCCGCACCGACCACACGCTGCCGGCCACCATCAACGACGAAGAAGCCACCGCGCGCGTCTCCGCAGCCCTGCAGCGCGCCCTGGGCGAGGCAGCCGTGATCGATCCCGGGATGTTCACCGGCAGCGAGGACGTGTCATGGTTCGCCCGCGATGCCGGAGCACCCCTCGTGTTCTGGTTCTGGGGCGGTATCGACCCCGCCCGGTTCGCCGAGGCCGTCGCTGCGGGACGCCTGGGTGAGGACATCCCGACGAATCACTCGCCGTTCTTCGCACCGGAGATCCACCCGACGATCGAGGTCGGCGTCACCGCTCTGTCGGCCGCGGCCCGGGAGTTCCTCGCCTAAGGATCGGAACGATCTGGTTCACGCGACTGCTCGCCGCTCCCGCACGAAGACGTGCAGGCCGAGTGCGTTTCGCTTGCTCCGCTGCTCGACAAGGAGATGACGTCGCAGGAGGTTTGTCACACCGACGGGAATCGGGTCCATCGCGTTGGTCCGCTTGACGTCTTGCGAGCCGAAGCCGGCCAACAGCGTCATGGACCCGTCGTCCGTGTCCCTCACCTCGATCCGCGCGTAGTCGGTGTCGAGGCGGATCAGTACTCGAGAGATCGACTCCCAGGGGAACGATCGCTCCGACCCGGCTCCGACGATTCGTAGCCCCTCGTCATCCCACTCGATGACGTAGCGCTTCCTCCGCCAGGCGAAGATCCACAGCAGGGCGAGCACGATGACGATCCCCAGGCCGCCGGCGACCAGGACGACACCGGATCGGCCGAACATGACGTCGGTCTCCAGCGAGATGGCGATCAACGCCGCCGCGGCACCGCCTCCTCCCACGATGATGCAGCCGACGATGATCGCGACGAGCTGGATCATGGAGACTCGTGTCGCCCGGATCGTCAACCGGTACCCGTCGGTCCCCGGCCGGATCGTCTCCCACATCCGTTCACCCCTACATATCGAGAGAGCGTCTTCAGCTCGCTCTTCTTCGCTCAGCCGCCGATCGCGTTCATGCCGCGCGCGGGCTGCAGGAACGAGGGGTCGTCGATCGCGTGCCCCGGCAGCTTGCCATGCACGCACGAACGCAGCAGTGCGGCGATCTCGTCCGCGCGTTGCCCCGGCGCGGAGGCCGACTCTCCGCGCAGCAGCCCGGTCAGGTCGTACTCGGCGAGCGAGAACAGGCAGTTGCGCAGTTGCCCGTCGGCGGTCAGCCGCAGACGATCGCAGGCGCCGCAGAATGGGGCGGTGACCGAGGCGATCACGCCGACCTCGTGCGGCCCGCCGTCGATCCGCCACTTCTCGGCGGGAGCGCCACCGCGGCCCTCGACCGGCTCGAGGTGCCAGCGTTCTCCCAGCGAGGCGAGGATCTCCTCGCGCGTGACCATCGAGGCGCGGTCCCAGGTGTGCCCGGCGTCCAGCGGCATCTGCTCGATGAATCGGAGCTGAGCGCCCACGCCCATCGCGAACTCCACGAGATCGACCAGCTCGTCGTCGTTCACGCCGCGCATGGCGACCGCGTTCAGCTTGAGGGGACGGAGGGACGAGGCCGCAGCCGCCTCGATACCCGCGAACACGTCGTCGAGGCGGTCGCGGCGGGTGAGGTCGGCGAAGCGCTGGCGGTCGACCGTGTCGATGCTGATGTTGAGGCGTGTGAGCCCGGCATCGATCAGGGCCGGGAGCTTCTGGGCGAGGCTGATGCCGTTGGTGGTCATCGCCACCTCGACAGGACCCTCCTCCCCCTCGATGCGCGCGATGCGCCGCACGACGTCGACGATGTCGGTGCGCAGCAGCGGTTCGCCGCCGGTGAGACGGAAGGTGCGGATGCCGAGAGCTGCGGCGACCTCCGCCACCTCGACGATCTCGTCGGTGGAGAGGATGCTCGTGCGGGCGAGCCACTCGTTGCCCTGCTCAGGCATGCAGTACGTGCAGCGCAGCGAACAGCGGTCGGTGAGGGAGATGCGCAGATCGCGATGCACACGGCCATGCGTGTCGACGAGACCTCCCGTGAGGCCGGCGGCATGAGATGCGGGCTCGGTGCGCGGCGCGCGCATGCCGATGACCACCGGCACGGCCGTCACGGTACTCCCCCGCTCCCCGTCATGTTCCGAGACTAACCCCCGGAGCAGCGCGCGGGGGCGGCTCGGCGGCGACGACCGGCACATTGTCAGTGTTCCGCCCACGACCGCCCGGGGCGACGACTCAGCGCAGGGGAACGAACCGCACATGCTCGGGCTCGATCCGCAGCTGGACGGTCTCGCCAACGAGCAGTCCGGCGGCATCGGCGACAGAGAGGTCGACGACGCACGACCCGGTCTGCAGCCGGACGCCGGTGACCGTGGGTTCGAGCCGGTCGACCTCGGCGATCCATCCACCGCCGTCCGAGCCGTCGACCAACCGCACGTGCTCGGGGCGGAACACGGCGATCAGCGGCGTTCCATCGTCCTCGGCGAGCGCGCGCGAAGCGGGATCCGCGCTGGTCAGCCGCACCTCACCGCCCCGCCACGCGCCCCCACTCGCGACGCCGACCAGGCGATTGACGCCGGCGATCGAGGCGACGAAGCCCGACGCGGGTGCCGACAGCACGTCGCGGACCGGCCCGCTCTGCGTGACCCGCCCCGACTCGACGACCAGGAGGCGTTCGGCCAACGCGACCGCATCAGCGGCATCGTGGGTGACCGCGATCGTGGTGACCCCGGCAAGCTGGTCGCGCAGCATCTGTCGGATCTCGCCCGCCGTCACCGGGTCGAGCGCCACCAGCGGTTCGTCGAGCAGCACCGCGCGCGGAGAGGCGGCGAGCGCCCTGGCGACGGCCACGCGCTGCCCTTCACCACCCGAGAGCTCACGCGGCATCCGGTCCCCGGATCCGGCGAGCCCGACGCGTGCGAGCCACTCATCGGCAGAGTCTCGCGCGGCACGGGCGTCCGTGCCTGCCGCCCGAGGGCCGAAGGCGACGTTCTCGCGGACGGACAGGTGCGGGAACAGACGCGCATCCTGGCCGAGCAGCACCACGCCGCGGTTCATCGGCGGCGTCCGCACCCGTGGTGGGGCGACGCGGTCGACGACCCGGCCGGCGACCTCGATCTCTCCCGCGCTCAGCGGCTCGAGGCCCGCGAGCGCCTGCAGCAGGGTCGATTTGCCCGCGCCGCTGGGCCCCATGATGGCCATGGTCTCCCCCACCCCCACCTGCAGAGCGACGTCGACGGCGAAGTGCTCGCGATCGACCACGATGTGTGCGCGCAGCCCCGGTGCCTCGGCCCGGGTCTCCATTCCCGTCATCGTGCGGCCCCCGGTCGCCAGCCGCGCACGAGAAGCAGCACGACGATGGCGGTCGCGAGCAGCAGCAGGGCGAGCGCGACCGCCGCGCCCTGCGAGACTCCCGCACCGTTGAACGCGGTGTAGATCGCGAGCGGCATCGTCTGGGTGACTCCCGGTCGATTGCCTGCGAACAGCGCCGTCGCACCGAATTCCCCGATCGCCCGCGCGAAGCACAGCACGACGCCTGCCACGATCCCCGGTGCCGCGAGCGGCAGGGTGATGCGGCGCAGGATCGTCCACCGTCCGGCTCCGAGGGCCGCGGCCGTGCGCTCGTGGTCCACGCCCGACGTGCGCACGGCACCCTCGACGGCCAGGACCAGGAAGGGCAGCGCGACGAAGGTCTGCGCCAGCACCACGGCGGGCGTGCTGAAGGAGAGGCCGAGCCCGCCGAACCACCCCGCACGTCCGAACAGATACAGCAGCGCGACGCCGCCCACCATCGGCGGCAGCACCAGCGGCACCGTGACGACGGCGCGGAGCACGGCGGCGAGCCGGGGGCCGGAACGGGCGATGTACAGCGCGAGCGGAACGCCGACGACGATGCAGAGCAGCGTGGCGACGAGACCGGTGCCGAGCGAGAGGAGGAGAGCAGAGAGGGCTGCCTGCGACGTCACATCGGCCAGGAACGTCGACCACTGCACACGCGCGACGAGAGCGATCAACGGCAGGATCAGGAAGGCCAGACCGATCGCAGCGGGGATGGCGAGCGCCCGCGGAGCGTACCCTCGACCCCCTGCTGCACTCATGGGGCTCCGAAGCCGAAGTCCGCCAGGATCTTCTGTCCGGCGTCCGACAGCACGAACGCCACGAACGCATCAGCCGCCTCGGCGTTCGGCGCGTCCGAGAGCGCGGCGATCGGGTAATGGTTGACGACTTCGTCCGCACCATCGGGCACGACTGCCTCGACATCGGAACGCCCGATCACGTCAGTGGCGTACACGAGTCCGGCATCGGCCTCGGACGCGGCGACCTTCGTGAGCACCGCCGTCACGTTCTGCTCGAGGCTGGACGCATCGACCGTCACATCCGCGGCGGCGAGCAGCTTCGCGGAAGCGGCACCGCACGGCACCTCCGGTGCACACAGCACCGTGGTCACGTCGGCCAGATCGGCGAGCGTCTCGACGCCGCCCGGGTTCCCGGAAGGCACCGCGATGACGAGGGTGTTGGAGGCGAACAGCGTCGGATCCGCGGTGACGTCGGCGGCCTTGCCCATGTTCGCCTCGTCGGCCGAGGCGAACACATCGGCCGGTGCGCCTTCGAGGATCTGCGTGACCAGTGTGGATGAGCCGTCGTACACCGGGCTGAACCGCACCTCCGGATTCTCGGCGACGAACGCCTCACCGATGGCATCGAAGGCGCCGCTGAGCGATGCGGCGGCGTAGACCGTGAGGTCTCCACTCAGGCTGCTCTGCTCGGTGGTGGCCGATGGCGACGGCGTGCTCCCTGCCGTGCTCGCACAGCCGCCCAGGGCAAGGACGGCGGCGGCGAGGACGAGGACGGTGGAGCGGCGGAGCGTGCGGTTCATGTCAGTCTTTCGGGACCTCGACGACGACCTGCGTCGCCTTGACGGATGCGGTGGCGAGTGAGCCCACCTCGAGCTGCAGATCGCGGGCCGCCTCGGCGGACATGAGCGAAACGACGCGATGCGGCCCTGACTGGATGTCGACCTGCGCCATCAGCCCGTCGATCTGCACGCGCGTCACGATGCCGAGGAAGCGATTGCGGGCGCTGGAGAGCACGCTCCCGGCATCCGTCTCCTCCGCGGCGAGCGCCTCGGCCCGTGCCGCGAGCGCGTCACCGGGGATCTCCGCCGGCGCCGCATCGGTGACCGGCAGCAAGCCCTGCTCGATCCAGCGACGGACGGTGTCGTCGCTGACGCCGAGCAGTTGCGCGGCCCGGGCGATCCGATAGGTCTGCATGACAGGAATCTACCGCACGAGCGGAGAGATCAGGTCGATAGTTCCGATTCTGCGACACTCCGTCGTGTCCCCCGAATGGCCGATACCGCGCGGGCGGGTTCTCCGCCATGATGGCTCTCGATGACGGCGCCGAATCAACCACAGGACGGGCTGTCCGACTTCGCGGAGCTGATGGCCCGCGAACAGGAGTTCTCCACCCCTGACCGGATCCCCCCGGAGGTACGCAGACGGCGACGGCGCCGCGGCCTCGTCGCCACCGCCATCGTCGTCGTGCTGCTGCTTGCCGCGGCGGGCGGCTACGTCGGGTGGGCACTCACCGCTCCCGTGAGTCCGCCGGCGGTGTCGACGCAGATGCCGCAGGTCCCGGCAGCCGCTCCGGCATCGATCACCACGCCCCCGGCGGATGCCTCGGCGCTCAGCGTGGCGGGCGCTGACGTCTATCTCGGCGAAACGGCGAACGGCGTCTGGTCGTCGAGCGGCACGGGCGAGCCCCTGCCCATCGCGAGCATCACCAAGCTCATCACCGCCCTGGTCATCCTCGATGCCTCCCCGCTCGCCTCCGCCGACGACCCGGGTCCCACCGTCACTTTCAGCAAGGCCGATCACGACCTCTACGACCGTTACTACGTCCTCGGGGCGACGATCGCACCCATGCCCACCGGCACCTCGATGTCGCTGCGCGATGCCCTGGCCGCCATGCTCATCCCCTCGGCCAGCAACTACGCCGATGCACTGTCCTCCCGGATCTTCGGGTCGCAGAACGCGTTCCTCGGCGCCACGCGAAACTGGCTCGCCGCCCACGGACTGACCGGCACGACGATCACCGAGCCCACGGGCATCAGTCCCCGCAACACCAGCACACCCACCGATCTCCTCGCGATCGGCAAACTCGCCGCGGCGAACCCCGTCATCGCCCAGATCGTGGCGACTCCGTCGATCACGCTTCCCGGCGCCGGCCTGCTCCACAACACCAACGGCCTCCTCGGGACGACGGGGATCACGGGATTGAAGACGGGCACGTTGGGCGAGGGCACCTACAGCCTGCTGTACACCGCGAGTCTCGCCGTCGGCACGGCCGAGCCGCTCGCAGTGACCGGGGTCGTACTCGGGGGAGCGTCGCGCGAGTCGGTCAACGCCGGTGTGCTCGCGGTGCTCGACAGCATCCGCGCCGGGTTCCACCAGATGCCGGTCGCGTCGGCAGGGCAGGAGGTGGGCACGATCACGACACCCTGGGGAGACAGTGCCCGGCTGCTCATCGACGAGGACGCGACGATCTTCACCTGGTCGGACACACCGGTCGTCGTGACGATGGACATCAAGACCCCGCCGACCTATCGCGACGGCACGGAGGTGGGAACCGTCACCTGGACCGCCGGCCCGAACACCGTCACCGCTGCAGTCACGATCTCGGGCACCATCGACCAGCCGACGGAGTGGTGGCGGCTGACGCATTCCTCCGAGCTCGGTGCGATGACGGAGACCGAGGGCTGAAGACACAGTCGGCGGAGCGGGCATACGCTGAACCCATGCAGCCTCTCGTCGCCCCTGCCGCCGCGCTGGCGCCGGAAGAACTCGTCCGCACTGCGCGGCATGCGGTCCTCACCGGCATCGGCGAGGAAGGCCAGCGCCGCCTGAGCGCGGCTCGTGTCACCGTCGTCGGCGCGGGCGGGCTCGGCTCCCCCGTGCTGCTCGCCCTCGCCGCCGCGGGGGTCGGCACGCTCACCGTGATCGACGACGACGTGGTGGAGCTCACCAACCTGCAGCGTCAGCTCGCCCATCGGGTGGAGGACATCGGTGTCGCGAAGACCGCATCCGCCGCGCGCGCGATCGCGTCTCTCGCCCCGCAGACCGTCGTGCACCCGGTGTTCGAACGCCTCGACAGCGCCAACGCCGAGCGGCTCCTCGCGGGCGCCGATCTCGTGGTCGACACGAGCGACTCGTTCGCGACCCGCCGGGATGTGGCCGCTGCGGCCGAGGAGCTCGGACTCCCGCTCGTGTGGGGTGCCGTGCAGGAGTGGCACGCGCAGGTCACTGTCTTCTGGTCGACCCCGCCGGAGGGAGAGTCGGTGGTGCTCGCGGACCTCTTCCCGCTGGGCACCGAGGGCGAGCCACCCAGCTGTGCCCAGGTCGGGGTGCTCGGGGCGCTGTGCGTGCAGGTGGGCGGGATGTTGGCCGGCGAGGTGATCAAGCTCGTCACCGGCGCCGGTGAACCGCTGCTCGGGCGGCTCGCGATGATCGATGCGCTGACCTCCCGGCAGCACGAGATCTCGATCCGCCCGGCATCCACAGCATCGGGGGTGTCGGCATGAGCGGCCGCCGCACGGTCGAGGAGCAGCTCTCCCGCGTGCTCGACGCGGTTCGCGTCGTCGAGCAGGTCACGCTCCCGGTGGCGGATGCCGCAGGACGCACACTCGCCGTACCCGCCGCGGCCGCCCACGACATCCCCCTGTTCGACAACTCCGCGATGGACGGGTTCGCGGTGCGCGGTGCGGACGTCGCGTCGGCCTCCGAGCAGAACCCGGTGACGCTGCGTGTGGTCGCCGACCTCCCTGCCGGCGTCGCCCTCGACCCGGCGCTCGGCCCTGGCGAAGCCGCCCGCATCATGACCGGTTCTCCCACGCCCACCGATGCCGACGTGATCGTGCCTTTCGAGGACACGGCCGGTGGCCTCGCCGACTCCCTCGGAGAGGTGACGGTGCTGCGCGCCCCCGCCAGGCCCGGCGTGTTCGTACGCCGGCGCGGCGCCGACCTGCACGCAGGCGATGAGGTCGTGCACGCGGGTGAACGCCTCGGGCCCTTCCAGCTCGCCGCAGCGGTCGCCGCGGGCGTCGAGGCGGTCTCGGTCACCCGTGCGCCTCGCGTGGCCGTGGTGTCGACCGGAAGCGAACTGCTCGGACCGGGAGACGCACCGGTGCGCGGGCGCATCCCCGACTCGAACGGCCCCCTGCTCCAGCAGCTGGTCGCCGACGCCGACGCCGAGGTCGTTCTGGTCGCGCGCGTTCCCGACGAGCCCGAGGCCGTCGGAGCCGTCACCGCCGAAGCCATGACCCTCGGCGCGGACGTGATCGTCTTCACCGGCGGCGTGAGCGCAGGCGCCTACGAGCCCGTGCGCGGGGCCTTCGACGGCGGCGGACAGGTCGAGTTCAGCGCGGTCGCGATGCAGCCGGGCAAGCCTCAGGCCTTCGGGGTGATCGAGGGTGGGTGCCTGGTGTTCGGCCTGCCGGGCAACCCCGTCAGCGTCGCCGTGTCGTTCGAGGTGTTCGTGCGACCCGCGCTGCTCGCGATGCAGGGACGGAGCGAGATCCACCGCCCGCATGCGCCGTTCACCGCGGATGCCTCGTGGACGCCTCCCCCTGGCCGCCGCCAGTATCTTCCCGCCGTCGTCGACCTCGCCGCGCGCACCGTGCGTCCGGCGACCGCGGGCGGATCGGGATCCCACCTCGCCGGAGGCCTCGCTCGCGCGCACGCGTTCGCGATCGTGCCGGCCGAGGTCGAGACGGTCGCCGTCGGCGACGTGATCGATGTCATGCTGGTCGGATGAGTTTCCCTCACCTCGACGCGGCCGGCCGCGCGCACATGGTCGACGTGACCGCGAAGCAGCCGACCGTCCGCACCGCCACCGCCCGCGGCTTCGTGCGCTGCAGCACCGATGTGATCGCCGCCCTGCGCGACGGGACGATGCCGAAGGGCGACGTGCTCGCCGTGGCACGCATCGCGGGTATCCAGGCGGCCAAGTCCACCCCTGCGCTGCTGCCGCTGGCACACGTGATCGGGGTGCACCGGGCGAGCGTCGACCTCGAGATCGTCGACGACGGCGTGCGCATCGAGGCCACGGTGGGCACCGCCGATCGCACCGGTGTGGAGATGGAGGCGCTCACCGCCGTGTCGGTCACCGCTCTGGCGGTCGTCGACATGATCAAGGGCATGGACCGCGCCGTGGTGATCGAGGACGTGCGCATCGTGGCGAAGTCGGGTGGGCGCTCCGGCGACTGGGTGCGTCCCGGCGAAGCATCTCCCGGAGAGACCCACGCCGATGGAGACGCCCGATGACTCGGGTGCGCTACTTCGCCGCGGCCGCGGAGGCTGCCGGTGTCGACTCCGAGGAGCGCGCCGAGACGACACTCGTCGCGCTGCGCACCGCCGTGGTCGCCGAGCATCCGGCGCTGGCCGACATCCTTCCGCGCTGCGCCGTCATGGTCGATGGAGTGCGCAGCGACGACGACCTCGCCCTCGACGACGCCGAGCTCATCGACGTTCTCCCGCCCTTCGCTGGCGGCTGACCGCACGCGACCTGCCGCGTCTGCTGGTCACATGCATGACCGGGGGACACCTGCATGATCGCTGGGCGGCGTTTCCTCCGGCAGACGTCAAAAGCTCATGCAAGTGACGCGACGGAGTCAGCCGCCGATGCCCTTCCACGACGAGGTCCCGTCGACCTCGAGCTGACGCTTCCACACGGGCAGGTCGCTCTTGATCGCCTCGATGACCGCTCGGCACACCTCGAACGCCTCGGCGCGGTGTTCGGAGGCGACCGCGATCACGACAGCCGCATCGCCCACATCGAGCCGCCCGATGCGATGACTCACCGCCACCACGGCAGGGGCTTCGGATCCGGCCCCCGCTTCGGCGGCGATGCTTCGCAGCGCGGCTTCGGCATCGGGATGGGCGCTGTACTCCAGCCCGACGACCGGCGTCTCGGCATCCGGGTCGTTGTCGCGCACCCGGCCGACGAAGGTGGTCACCGCGCCGAGTCGAGGGTCTTCGACCGCGGCGAGGTGCGCGTCGAGGTCGAGGCGCTCCTCCGTCACCGCAGCGATTCGTACGTCGTTCATGAGTGGTCTCCGCCCTCCACCTGGTCCAGGATGTGCCCGGCGACGCCGAGCACCACGGGTACGCCGGAGGCCACGGCTCGCGTGGATCCGGGCAGGTTCACCACGAGCATCCCCGCGGGATCGACGATGCCGGCGAGACCGCGCGACAAGATCGAGAGCGGGGTGTCGGCGAGTCCGCTGCGACGCAGCTCCTCCGCGATCCCCGGGATCTCCCTGGTGATCACGCGCCGGGTGCCCTCCGGCGTCAGATCACGCGGCCCGACACCGGTACCGCCGGTGGTCACGACCAGGCGGATGCCACGGGCGACGGCTCTGCGCAGGGCGTCCGCCACCGAATCGATCCCGTCCGCCACGATCTCGGCGTCGGGGCAGTGCCATCCCGCGTCACGCAGCAGCCCCACCGCGATCGGGCCTCCCCGATCCTCACGCTCTCCCGAGAAGGATCGGTCGGAGACCGTGATCACGAGTGCGGGGAGCGGGCCCATGGCTCCCACCCTAGGCCCGCGAGGTCGGCTGTGCACCGGACTCAGTTGACCCGGATGAGCGAACGCTGCCATCCCGAAGACCCGTTCGGGGCGATGGGGGCCCGCTCCTCGATCTGCAGATCGCCGTTCTTGTTGACCGCGCGCACGGCGACGTAGTGCGTGCCGGGGGTGGCATCCCACTCCATGAACCACTGCACCCACGTGTCGTCGTTGATCGGAGCCGACAGCGTCGCCGGCATCCAGTCACCGTTGTCGATACTGACCTCGACGCGTTCGATCCCGACCGACTGGGCCCAGGCGACACCGGCGATCGGGATCTTCCCCGCCGCGACCGCCTCCCCGATCTTGGGAGTGTCGACGCGCGAGGCGAACTTGATCGGGGCCTCTGCGCTGTACCCGCGGGGCGTCCAATACGCCTCGTCCTTGTCGAAGGTCGTGACCTTCAGCTCGGTGAGCCACTTGGTCGCCGACACGTAGCCGTAGAGCCCTGGCACCACCATCCGCACCGGGAAGCCGTGCTCGAGGGGCAGCGGCTCTCCGTTCATGCCGACCGCCAGGATCGCATCGAGGTTGTCGTCGGTGAGCGCCGAGAGCGGCGTGCTCGCGGTATAGCCGTCGACGCTGCGCGAGAGCACCATGTCGGCCCCTGATTTCACGCCCGCCTTCTTCAACACGTCGCGCAACGGCACTCCGAGCCACTTCGCGTTGCCGACGAGCTCGCCGCCGACCTCGTTCGACACGCAGGTGAGCGTGATCGCGTACTCGTCGAGGCCCATGTCGAGGAGATCCTGGAAGCTCATCTCCACGCGCTGGTCGACCATACCGTCGATCACGAGTCGCCAGGTGTCCGGGTCGATCGAGGGGACCGTGAGCGCGGTGTCGACGCGGTAGAAGTCCTTGTTGGGGGTGAAGAGCTTGCTGAGGCCCGGAATGTCGAGCTCGGCACCCTGCGGCACCGTGACCGTGGTCTTCGGGGTGGGGAGCTTGAGCGCGCTACGGATCGCCTCGACCGACGACACGGCCATGCTCACCGTCCGTGCCGTGATCCCCACGACCAGCGCGGATGCTCCGGCGAGCGCGGCGAGGACGAAGAATCGGCGTCGGTCGATGCCGGGTCGAGCGGGCTCGACATCCGCCGGCCCGACACCGCCGTCCTCCGGCTCGGCGATTACCGCGCCGGAGTCATGGGCACCGGCGGCTCGCGCCCCGGCGGTGCTGCCGGCTTCCGCCCCGGCGGTTCGGCCGGCTTCCCCGACGGCAGTGCGGGCGTCCCTCCACCCGCGCAGACGGCGGCTGAGGAGCACGAGGATGATCGACCCGGCGACGGTTCCGAGCACCGGAGGCAGGAAGGCCAGGGGCGACACGGCCGCCCTGGTCACGATGGCGGCGGTGGAGAGCACCCCGGCGACGACGAGTGCGATCACGCCGAGCGGCGGGCGCACGAACTGCAGGATGCCGGCGATCGCCGAGGCGATGAGCACAGCGAGCCCGAGTCCAGCCAGCAGAGCGATCTTGTCGTACTCGCCGAAGGTGGCGATCGCGAACTCCTTGAAGGGCTGCGGCACGATGTCGATCACGAACCCGCCGACCGCGAGGATCGGGCTGGCGGCACGCGCGAAGAGCAGCGCGAACAGCTCGGCCGTGGCGAGGAACACCCCGCCGCCGATCACACCGGCCAGGGCCGCCCAGACGAGGAACCTCTTGCCACTGCGGCGTTGCGCCATGATCGTCTCCTGTTCCACCGTCTCCGATGTGCTCCCCGCTTGTTCGGAGCGACGGCGAGATCGGATGTGACCGATCAGGAGTCGGTGTCCGCCGGTCAGAGACGACGCACGGTGATGGCCTCGCGTCCCTGGAACTGGCGCAGGGTGCGCATGCACCTCGAGCACAGGATCTCGACGCGACGCGGGTGGCCCTCGCCGCACACGCAGTCCACGGTGACGCGCCACTTGGCCTTGCGTCCGCACGGCTGGTAGCCGTCGTCGTCGCCGTGGTCGCACTCGCATCGCTGCGACCCACGATCGATGCCGGGGAGGTCGTCGACGTCGAGTCGCTCGTCGACGGCGCGATCGGCTTTGACGGACAAGGCTTCCTGCGTTCTCACCACCTGCCGATGCTCCCAGGGCCGCCCCGTGGGCGCAACAGCGTCACGCACGGGCGCGCCCCGGTCAGACTCCGACGACGCGGGGGCTGGAGGGTGCGTCCGGGGTGGACTTCGGAGCCGGAGGCGGCGGGGGCGCGAGCTGGCGCTGCGGCACCCCGTGCGCCTCACGGTGCAGGCGCTCCATGCGGCTGTCCAGCTCCGACGCCGCTTCCGCCGCATCAGAGAGGCTGTCCACCAGGTGCGAGGGCACCTGGTTGGAGAACTTGTAATAGATCTTGTGCTCGAGGCTCGCCCAGAAGTCCATGGCTATCGTGCGGAACTGCACCTCGACCGGCACCGAGAGCGCACCTGTCGACAGGAAGACGGGCACCTCGATGATCGCGTGCAGGCTCTTGTAGCCGTTGGCCTTCGGGTGGGCGATGTAGTCCTTGACCGTGCGCACGGTGACATCGTCCTGCGCGGTGAGCAGGTCGAACAGCCGGTACACGTCGGCGACGAAGCTGCAGGTCACGCGCACGCCGGCGATGTCGGTGATGTCGGCGCGGATACGGTCGAAGTCGGGCTCGTCGATGCCCTTCCTTGCAAGCTTCTCGACGATGCTGTCGGGCGACTTCAGACGGCTCTTCACGTGCTCGATGGGGTTGTACGCGTGGTCGTGCGTGAACTCGTCTCGCAGGATCGAGATCTTCGTCTCGACCTCGCGCATCCCGAACTCGTACTCGCGCAGGAACCGCTGCAGCTCGTCGCGCAGCTCGCGGGCCTGGTTGATCGTGTCCTCGGTGACGTGAACGGTCGTCATGTGCTCGACGTTACGGCTTCGTGATCGGAAACCGCTGTGGATCCCCGATGTCCCTACGGTTCTCAAACGGGTTGACGCGGCCTCGACCACGGCCTAGAACGGAGCACATGACGACAGCAGGCGAGGACTGGACCAGGGCCTACATCGAGGCGTGGAAGTCGAACGATCCGGAACGGATCGGGGCACTCTTCACGCATGACGCCCGATACCTCACGAGTCCCGATTCGGAGCCGCGCGTCGGGCGCGAGGCGATCGTGTCGGGGTGGATCGAAGACGGCGATGAACCGGGGTCCTGGACGTTCGAGTGGGAGGTCCTCCACGAGGTCGACGGCTTCGTGGTCGTCCAGGGGCGCACGGAATACCCGGCCGAACGCGACTACCTCAACCTCTGGATCATCCGGCTCGCACCCGACGGGCGTGCGACCGAGTTCACCGAGTGGTACATGCCACGCCCCCACGCAGAGAGTTGAGCGCGCGCACGCCGAACCACCGGTGCGTCATGCGTCGCGCGACGGGGAAGCGGAGGCGGGCGCGATCGGCGCAGAGCCCGCGGCATCCGCTCGCGCGTCGACGAGGTGCTGTCCGGAGGCGATGCCGGGAAGCCCGCGACCGTCGCGCGTCGTGAACGGCAGCACGATCGCGGCGAGGAACAGTACGGCCGCCGCGAAACCGAAGAACCCGCCGGGCAGCTGCAGCGCGCTGATTCCGCCGATGCCGCCCGCCCAGCGCAGGAGCCGCGCGAACGGTGCGGGCAGGCGCGATCCCGCGTATCGGAGCTGCACCGCGATGTCGCCGACCGAGCGCCCGCTGATCAGGATCAGCGCCAGGAACAGAGCCGAAGGGGCGATGGTGGCGGCGGCGGATGCGAGGGTGCCGTCGAGCACCGCAGCGCGATCGTCCACGACGAACTCCAGCCACACCTGCACGGTCACACCGGCCGCCATGCTCAGGAACCCGTAGGCGAGGAAGTCGCACAGCATCACGAGCAGGCGACGCCCGCGGGTGACCGGACGGGGAAGATCGGCGTCCGGGCTCGCCTTCGCACCGCGCAGCGACCGCGGGACGAGGATCGCCACGATGCAGCCGATGACCGCACCCAGGGTATTCGTCATGAGGTCGCCCACATCGAAGAAGCGATACGCGCACGGGTAGACGCCCCACACCCCGGTCAACTGCGTCGTCTCGACCAGCAGCGACAGGCCGAAACCGGCGGCGAGCGCCGTAAGCACCCCACGGCCGGCGAGCACCCGGACGAAGAACCCGAGCGGGACGAACAGCAGCACGTTGAACACCAGCTGCAGCAGTGCCGGTTGACGCAGGGGGTTGCCCGGCGCCGCGAAGGCCTTCTGCACATCCCGCACGACCGACATCGGATCGGTGATCGCCCCGACGCAGCGGATCGTGTCGGGGTCGGGCAGCGGGAGCAGGGTGTAGGTCCAGATGGCCCAGAAGTAGATCAGCGCGGCGAGCCACAGCACGGTGCGACCGAGGCCGAGACGTCCGCGGCGGCGGTAGCTGATGGCCACGAAGGGCACGAACAGGAGGATGCCGAAAGCCACCCCTATCGCGATCGCGATGAATCCGAGCAGCACCTGACCTTCCACCGCGTGCCAGTGTAGCTTTGCGCGTAAGGATTCCGTGAGGACCGCGCCATCCCACCGTACGGATTCCGTGAGGATGGCGTGAGGATGCCATCAGGAGGCGTAGTGTCGCCGGACGTGTCAGACGAAAACAGGGAGGGCGCGGAAGCACCGCCGCGCGCCAAACGCATCCTCATCGGCGAACCGCTGACGAGCCAGCAGGTCGACGACCAGCTGCTCCCGAAGCGGATGGCTCTGCCGATCTTCGCGTCCGACGCCCTCAGCTCTGTGGCATACGCCCCGCAAGAGCTCGTGATGATCCTGCTGATCGGCGGGCTCACGTTCCTGTCGTTCACGCCGCTCGTCGCGGGCGCCGTCGTGGTGCTGCTGGTCGTGGTCGTGCTCAGCTACCGCCAGCTCATCAAGGCCTATCCGTCGGGCGGCGGTGACTACGAGGTCGCATCGAAGAACCTCGGCGAGATCCCCGGCGTGATCGTTGCTGCGGCCCTCCTGGTCGACTACGTGCTGACCGTGGCCGTGTCGGTCGCCTCCGGTGTCGACAACATCATCTCGGCGGTGCCCGGTCTCGACCCGTTCCGCGTGGAACTCGCCGTCGGCTTCGTGATCCTCATCATCGTGGTGAACCTGCGTGGCGTGCGCGAGGCGTCTCTGGTCTTCGCGATCCCGACGTACGTGTTCATCGGGTCGGTCGGCATCATGATCGTCACCGGACTCATCCGCACCTTCCTCGGCGATGCCCCCGTGGCCTCGAGCCACGATTTCAGCGTGCAGGCGGAGAGCCTCGGCCAGGCGGCCGTGATCCTGCTGATCCTGCGCGCGTTCTCGAGCGGATGCTCGGCCCTCACCGGTGTCGAGGCCGTCTCGAACGGGGTGCCCGCCTTCCGCGCCCCGAAGATCCGCAACGCCCAGTCGACCCTTGTGCTGATGGGCAGCATCGCCGCGTGCCTGTTCGCGGGTCTGACCGCACTCGCCCTCATCACGGGCGTGCACTACGCCGAGAACCCGTGCGACCTGGTCGGCTTCGACTGCACGAACCCGCAGCCGAGCCTCATGGCGCAGATCGCCGCCGCGACGTTCGGCGGAGGCAGCATCCCCTTCTTCATCATCCAGGCCGCCACCGCGTGCGTGCTGCTGCTCGCGGCGAACACCGCGTTCAACGGCTTCCCGCTGCTGGGGGCCGTGCTCGCGCGTGACGGCTACGCGCCCAAGTCGCTCAACACCCGCGGCGACCGCCTGGTGTTCTCGAACGGCATGATCCTGCTCGGCATCGGCGCCATCGTGGTGCTCCTGGTGTTCCAGGCGAAGCTGACCACGCTGATCCAGCTGTACATCATCGGGGTGTTCGTGTCGTTCTCGCTCGGCCAGATCGGCATGGTGCGGCACTGGCGACGCGTGCTGCGCGGGCCGACGGAGGACAAGGCCGGCCCGGGGATCGACGGCGCATCGGCCGCGGACCGCCGCTCGGCGAAGGTCGGGCTCATCATCAACTCCACCGGTGCCGTGATGACCGTGCTGGTGCTCGTCATCGTGACGATCACCAAGTTCACGCACGGTGCGTATCTGGTCTTCTTCGCGATCCCGATCCTCGCCTTCCTGATGCTGGGCGTGAAGCGGTACTACCGCGATGTCGAACACGAGATCGCGATCGACGACACCACGAAGTTCGGCGCGACCGGCGACCTGGCGATCGTGCTCGTCAACCGTCTGCAGAAGCCCGTCGTGAAGGCCATCGACTACGCGATCGCGGCGAAGCACGGCAAGACCCTCGCGGTGCACGTGGCCGTGGCCTCCGACGACGCGGCGCAACTGCAGAAGGACTGGGCCGACCATCTGGTGCCGATCCCGCTCGTGATCGTCGAGTCGCCGTATCGCTCGTTCGCGCAGCCGGTGACGCAGTTCATCAAGCAGTACCGCGAGAAGCACGGCTCGTCCGTCGTGACCGTGTACCTGCCGCAGTACATCGTGGGCCACTGGTGGGAGTCGTTCCTGCACAACCGTCGCGCCCGCCGGCTCGCCAACCAGCTCATGCTCGTGCACGGGGTGTCGATCACGCTGGTCCCGTGGCTGCTCGACTCGTCGGAGCTCATCTACGGTCGCCGCTCCCGTCCGCTGCCCGGTCAGGAGCGGGGCGGTCGCCCGGTGGTCGTCAGCGGTCGGCGTGCGCACCGTCCCGCTGGTCCGCCCCAGGACGGCGTGCCCGAAGCGTGAACTCTTCGGGGCGGATCGCGCAATACAGAGTATGAGCACTCTCGACGACGCGATCTTCCACCCGGCCCTCGACCCCGCCTCCGTTTCGCTGCCGAAGACGACCTCGGTGGATCTCACCTGGCTCTGGGCCGACCTCGGCGCGAAGCCCGAACAGCGCTGAACGCCCTCAGGCTCCGTCGAGCACGGCACCCAGGATGACGGCGGCCTCGGAGAAGCGGGCAGGGTCGGCGTTGGCGTAGTTGAGTCGCACGTAGGAACCGGACGGTTCGGCCGGGAACCACTCCGACCCCGGCGCGATGATGAGCCCGCGCACCTCGCACTCGCGCACGACCTGCACGACGTCCGTCCCGTCGGGCAGCCGTACCCACAGGTTGAGGCCGCCCGCCGGAACGCCCTCGACGTGCGCGGAGGGTGCGTGCGTCGCCAGGCTCGCGAGCAGCAGGTCGCGGCGCGCGCGCAGGTGCTCCCGGAATCCGCGGAGGTGCGTGCGCCACGCGGGCTGGGTGACCACGTCGAGCGCGGCGGCCTGCAGCAACCCGCTCACGTACATGGACTCGGCCGCCCGATCGGCGAGGATGCGATCCCGTGCCGGGCCGCGCGCGATCACGGCGGCGACGCGCAGGGCGGGCGAGGCGCTCTTGGTGAGCGAGCGCAGGTAGACCACGTGGCCGTCGTCGTCGGACGCGGCGATCGGACGCGGGTCGGCATCGATCCCCAGGTCGTGCGCCCAGTCGTCTTCGATCAGGAAGGCTCCGTGGCGGCGGACCGTCTCGAGCACGGCCTCCCGCGTGGCAAGCGGCCACTGCGCCCCGGTCGGATTCGCGAACGTCGGCTGCGCGTAGAACGCCCGAGCCCCGGTCTGCGCGAACGCCCGCTCGATGTCGTCGGGATCGGGGCCGTGCGCGCCGGAGGGGATCGGCACCAGCGTCACACCGGCCTGCGCCGCGGCGAGCAGCGCGCCCCAGTACGTCGGCGACTCGATCAGCAGCGGTTGCCCGACGCCCACGACCGCGCGGAAGATCGAGCTGAGCCCGCTCTGGCTTCCCGAGATGATGAGCGCGTCCCGCGCGGAGGCCGGGGTGATGCCGACGGGAGCGGCGGATGCGAGCTCGCCGGCGAACCAGGCCTGCAGCTCCGGAAGACCCGCAGCGGGGGAACGGGTCAGTGCCGCGTCCGAGCGAGCCGCGCGCACGAGCGCCTGCCGCACGAGCCGCTCCGGCAACAGGTCGACCGCGGGATAGCCCGAGTGCATACCGATCGCGTCGGGGGCGACAGTGCGCTGCGTCGACGACAGGCCGATGAGGCCCGTGGGCGCCGTGCCGAGGGCAGCCGTCTGCCAGCCGTAGTCGACCGAGCGGGCACGCGGCACGGCACGAACGAACGTCCCCGCTCCGGGTCGCGACTCGACCAGGCCGAGTCGGACGAGCTGCTGCATCGCCTTCTGCACCGTCACCGGGCTCGCCCCGTACTCGGCCATGAGGGCCCGGTTCGATGGCACCCGTGCACCGGGCGACGCCGAGGCGATCCACGCGCGCACGCCGGCGACGATGCGGTCACTGCTATCCTGACTCATGAAAGTAGACAGTAGCGTTATCACCTCGCGATCGACAGTGCTATCGACGCGCGCCGGCCTGTGGTGGGGGCTCCTGGGCGTTCTCGCCTTCTCCTTCACCCTCCCGTTCACGCGCATCGCGATCGGCGGGCTCACGCCGCTCTTCATCGGATCCGGCCGCGCGGTCATCGCCGCCCTCCTCGCCGGGATCGCCCTGGCCGCGACCCGCCAGCGGACACCGACCGGACGGCAATGGGCACGCCTCGCGATCGTCGCCGGCGGAGTGGTGGCCGGGTTCCCCCTGCTCACCTCCTTCGCGATGACCACGACCCCCGCCAGCCACGGCGCCGTCGTGATCGGTCTGCTTCCCGCCGCGACCGCGGTCGCCGTGGTGCTCCGCACCGGGGAACGCCCCGCCCGGTCCTTCTGGGTGTTCGCGCTCCTCGGCGCCGTCGCCGCGGTCGCCTTCGCCGCACTGCAGAACGGCGGGCTCGGCTCCCTCACCGGAGCAGACCTGCTGCTGTTCGGTGCCGTCGTCGCCGCGGCGATCGGATACGCGGAGGGAGGACTGCTCGCCCGCGAGCTCGGCTCCTGGCAGACCATCTCCTGGGCGTTGATCGTCGCTGCTCCGCTGATGGCCGTGCTGACCGTGGTGGCAGCGGTCCAGCAGCCTCCTGCAGCGACCCCCGTGCAGTGGCTGGCGTTCACGTACCTCGCTGCGGTGAGCATGTTCCTCGGCTTCTTCGCCTGGTATCGCGGTCTCGCGATCGGGCCGATGGCACAGGTGAGCCAGATCCAGCTCGTCCAACCCGTGATGAGCATCGCCTGGGCTGCACTCCTGCTGCACGAGCCGATCGGCTGGGCCACCGCGGTCGGCGGATTCACCGTGATCGCGTGCGCCGCGCTCGCGGTGCGCACCCGCCTGGCCAACCACCGGACAACCAGCCGCCCGACAACCACCCGCCGCACACCCACGCCCCACACGAAGGAGTCCTGATGCGTCACACACCCCGCTACCTGATGACCGACCCCGTCGAGGTGAAGCGCCTGATCCGCGGCAACCCCTGGGCGACGTTCGTCTCCCCGACGACCACGGGACTCATCGCCTCGCACTACCCCGCGCTGCTGGTCGAGGACGAGGACGACATCGTGATAGCGAGCCACTTCGGACGGCCGGATGAGCAACTCCACGAACTCGGTCGGCACGAGATACTCGTGATCATCCAGGGACCGCATGACTACGTGTCGCCGAGCCTCTACGCGCCCGGCGACCTGGTGCCGACCTGGAACCACGTCACCGCGCACCTCTACGGCATCCCCGAGATCCTCAGCGAGGAGGAGAACTACGCCATGCTCACGCGGCTGACCGACCACTTCGAGGACCACCGGGCGCACGGCCGCCACCTGTCGGAAGACGAGGAGGGCACACGACGAGCGGCGAAGGGGACGGTCGGTCTGCGGATGCGCGTCGCCCGGTTCGACGCCCGCGCCAAACTCAGCCAGAACAAGTCACCTGAGGTGCGAGAGCGCATCACCGCGCAGTTCACCGAGACCAACGCGGCCCTCGCAGCCGAGATGCGTCGGGTCGGCGAGGCTCCCCGCTGACCGGGTCGTGACACTAGTCACCCCAGCCGGTGGCACGATGTCGACCCTGAGCCTGACGCGGCAGGTGAGCGGGCTAGCCCGCGACCAGCATCAGCACGAGCACCGCGGCGAGCACGGTCGGGACGGCGGCCACCACGCCCCACAGCATGAAGCGGCTCCACCGGATCGTCACGCCCAGCGCGACGATCCGGTTGTGCCAGAGCAGCGTCGCGAGCGATGCCCACGGGGTGATGAGCGGGCCGATGTTCACGCCGATCAGCAGGGCCATCAGGGCGACGGGATCACCGGCGGCAGGCTCGAGCACGAGGTACGCCGGGAGGTTGTTGATCGCGTTGGCGCTCACGGCCCCGAGCGCGGCCAGCCGGAACAGGTCGCCGGGAGAGTCGCCGCTCGCGGTGGGCGAGGTCAGGAAGTCGAGCAGCCCCTGCGCGTGCGCGGCCTCGACCAGCACGAACAGCGACGCGGCGAGCGCGATCGCCTGCCACGGGACGAGCGAGAGCCGCAGGGCGCGGCGTCGACGGACGGCGAAGAGCACGATCAACGCGAGAGCCGCGACCGTGGCCGGGATCCACACGTCGTGGGTGAGCGCGAGCAGCGGCATCAGCACGAGGAGGATGCCGGTGGCGCTCCAGAACAGCGTCGGATCGGCCGGCCGCCGCGGCACGGGCGTCTCATACGCACCGAAGACCGTGCGCCGATGCAGGACGGTGAGGATCGCGACCGGCACCAGGATCCCCACGAGCGTGGGCGCCCAGCTAAGCGCGATGAACGCCCCTGGCCCTTCCCCCATGGCGGGCGCGGCGAGCAGGTTCGTGAGGTTCGAGACCGGCAGCGCGAGAGATGCCGTGTTGGCGAGCCAGACGGTGGCCAGGGCGAACGGCAACGGGGAGACGCCGATGCTCTGCGCCAGCACGACGACCACCGGGGTGACGATCACGGCAGTGGTGTCGAGCGAGAGGAACACGGTGCTCACCACGGCGAGCACGACCACCAGCGCCCACAGCACCGCGACGCGGCCCCGGCCCCAGCGTGCGAGACGCTGGGAGACGACGTCGAACACCGCCGCGTCGCGGGCGAGCTCGGCGACGATCGTGATCGCGACGACGAACCCCAGCACGGGTGCGATCCGTTCGCCGAGCGCACCGGCATCGGCCCGCGGCACGAACCCCGTGAGCACGCACACGAGCGCCGCGACCACGAGGGCGGCGACGATCCACGTCCCGGTCCCGATGCGCATCCTTCTGATTCCCACCTCGTGAGCATAGGGCCCAACCGTGAGCAACCCGCATGCATCGGGGCGGAGGGCGTAGGGGAAGCGTGAGGATCGCGGCGATGGGGGCCGTGCGGGAGTTGTATCGGATCCGTGCTCGACATCATCTACATCGCGCTGACTCTCGCGCTGTTCGCCCTCGTCTCCCTGGCGGCCAAGGGGGTGGAGCGACTGTGATCGTCTTCGAGATCCTCGCGGCCGCCCTCGCGGTCGCCGCCGTCGTCTACCTCGTGGTGGCGCTCGTCGCCCCGGAGAGGTTCTGATGGACGCGACGATCTGGTTCGGCATCCTGCAGGTCGCGGCCGTCGTGGTCGTGCTCGTGCTCCTCTACCGCCCCCTCGGCGACTACATCGCCCACGTCTACACCTCGGCACGCGACATGCGGGTCGAGCGCGGCGTCTACCGGCTGATCGGGGTCGACTCCTCATCGGAGCAGACGTGGCGCGCGTATGCCCGCAGCGTGCTCGCCTTCTCCGTGGTCGGGGTTCTCCTCGTCTACGGTCTCCAGCGCCTGCAGGCCTTCCTCCCCCAGTCGCTCGGGCTCCCGGCCGTACCCGAGGGGCTCTCCTTCAACACCGCCGCCTCGTTCGTGGCCAACACCAACTGGCAGTCGTACTCGCCCGAGCAGACCATGGGCTACACCGTGCAGCTCGCGGGTCTCACGGTGCAGAACTTCGTCTCGGCGGCGGTCGGTCTCACCATCGCGATCGCCCTCATCCGCGGCCTCGCCCGCCGGGGTTCGACCACGATCGGCAACTTCTGGGTCGATCTGATCCGCGGTCTCGGCCGCATCCTCCTCCCGATCGCCCTGATCGGCGCCGTGGCCCTGCTCGCGGGCGGCGTGATCCAGAACTTCGCCGGTTTCACCGACGTCACCACGGTGTCGGGCGGCACGCAGACCATCCCCGGCGGCCCTGTCGCCTCGCAGGAGGCCATCAAGCTGCTCGGCACCAACGGCGGCGGCTTCTTCAACGCCAACTCCGCGCACCCGTTCGAGAACCCGACCGGCTTCACGAACCTGCTGCAGGTGCTGCTGATCCTCGTGATCCCGTTCGCACTGCCCCGCACGTTCGGCCGCATGATCGGCGATCATCGTCAGGGCTACGCGATCGCCGCGGTCATGGGCACGATCTTCCTCGTCTCGACCTTCGCCCTCTCGGCGCTCGAGCTCGCGGGCCGCGGTACGGCGCCCGAGCTCGCCGGGGCGGCGATGGAGGGCAAGGAGGTGCGCTTCGGCATCCTGGGTTCGACCCTGTTCGGCAGCGCGAGCACCCTCACCTCGACGGGCGCCGTCAACTCGATGCACGACTCGTACACGGCGCTCGGCGGCATGATGCCGATGCTGAACATGATGCTCGGCGAGATCGCTCCCGGTGGCGTCGGCTCGGGCCTGTACGGCATGCTCGTGCTCGCGATCATCGCGGTGTTCGTCGGCGGACTGCTGGTCGGGCGCACCCCGGAGTATCTCGGCAAGCGGATCGGGCCGCGGGAGATCAAGCTCGCGAGCCTGTACATCCTGGTGACGCCGACCCTGGTGCTGGTCGGCACCGCGATGAGCTTCGCGATTCCCGGTATCAGGGAGGACGTGGAGTCCACCAGCATCCTGAACCCCGGGGTGCACGGCATGAGCGAGGTGCTCTACGCCTTCACCTCGGCGTCGAACAACAACGGCTCCGCTTTCGCCGGACTCACCGCGAACACCCCGTGGTTCAACACCGCCCTCGGCATCGCGATGCTGCTCGGCCGGTTCCTGCCAATCGTGCTCGTGCTGGCCCTCGCCGGTTCGTTCGCGGCGCAGGAGCGCATCCCCGCCACCTCCGGCACCCTGCCGACGCACCGACCCCAGTTCGTCGGTCTGCTCCTCACCGTGACGGTCGTCGTCACCGCGCTCACCTACTTCCCTGTGCTCGCACTGGGCCCGCTCGCTGAAGGACTCGTCTGACCATGACCCTCATCACCACCCCCGCGGAATCCTCCTCCGAACAACAGGATGCTGCGGCATCCGCCCCCACCGCACCGCGCTCCTTCGGCTGGTCGCAGCTCGTGCAGGCCCTTCCCGGCGCCGTGCGCAAGCTCAACCCGACGGCCTTGGTCCGCAACCCGGTCATGCTCCTGGTCTGGGTCGGCGCCGCGTTCACGACGGTGCTCGCGATCGCCGAGCCGTTCGTGGGCGGCCCGGCGGACTCCGGCGGCACCCCGGTGCCCGCGCCCTTCACCTGGGGAATCGCCATCTGGCTGTGGCTGACGGTGCTGTTCGCGAACGTCGCCGAGTCTGTCGCCGAGGGCCGCGGCAAGGCGCAGGCCGCGAGCCTGCGCAAGACCCGCACCAGCACGATGGCCCGGCGCGTGGTCGGCTACGACGGCACGGCGGATGCCGCGGCCGAGCACGCAGCGACCGCCCAGGTCTCGTCGGCCGAGCTGCAGCGCGACGACATCGTGATCGTCACGGCGGGCGAGCTGATCCCCGGCGACGGCGACATCGTCTCGGGCATCGCCACCGTCGACGAGTCGGCGATCACGGGCGAGAGCGCTCCGGTGATCCGAGAGTCCGGTGGCGACCGCAGTGCGGTGACCGGTGGCACCCGGGTGCTGTCGGACCGGATCGTGGTGCGCATCACCTCGAAGCCGGGCGAGACCTTCGTCGACCGCATGATCGCGCTCGTCGAAGGTGCCAGCCGTCAGCGCACTCCCAATGAGATCGCGCTGAACATCCTGCTCGCGAGCCTGTCGATCATCTTCGTGGTCGTGGTGCTGGCCCTGAACCCGATCGCGTCGTACGCCGCCTCCCCCGTCAGCATCCCGGTGCTCATCGCCCTGCTCGTCTGCCTGATCCCGACCACCATCGGGGCGCTGCTCTCGGCCATCGGCATCGCCGGCATGGACCGGCTCGTGCAGCGCAACGTGCTCGCGATGTCCGGTCGTGCGGTCGAGGCCGCGGGAGATGTCACCACCCTGCTGCTCGACAAGACGGGCACCATCACGTACGGCAACCGCCGGGCGCACGAGGTGCTGGCTCTTCCGGGTGTCGATGCAGACGAGCTGCTGCGCGTCGCGGCGCTGTCGTCTCTTGCGGACCCCACCCCAGAGGGTGCCTCGATCGTCGAACTCGCGGCCGCGCAGGGCATCCGGGTGATCGCCCCCGATGACGCCGTTGTCGTTCCGTTCACGGCACAGACCCGTATGTCGGGCCTCGACCTGGCCGACGGCACGCAGATCCGCAAGGGTGCCGGCTCCGCTGTCCGCGCCTGGCTCGGACTCGACGGCGACGACCTCGAACTCACGAGTCGCACCGACGCCGTGGCCGAGAGCGGCGGCACTCCTCTCGTCGTCGCGGTGAAAGGCCCTGGCGCGGACGCCCGCATCCTCGGCGTCGTGCACCTCAAGGACATCGTGAAGGACGGCCTGCGCGAGCGCTTCGACGAGCTGCGGGCGATGGGCATCCGCACCGTCATGATCACGGGCGACAACCCGCTCACGGCCGCCGCCATCGCGAAGGAGGCCGGTGTCGACGACTTCCTCGCCGAGGCCACCCCCGAAGACAAGCTCGAGCTCATCCGGCGGGAGCAGGAAGGAGGACGCCTGGTCGCGATGACCGGTGACGGCACGAACGACGCCCCCGCCCTCGCGCAGGCCGATGTCGGCGTCGCGATGAACACCGGCACCTCGGCGGCGAAAGAGGCGGGCAACATGGTCGACCTCGATTCCGACCCCACCAAGCTCATCGACATCGTGCGCATCGGGAAGCAGCTGCTCATCACGCGCGGAGCGCTCACCACGTTCTCGCTCGCGAACGACATCGCCAAGTACTTCGCGATCATCCCGGCGATGTTCATGGGGGTCTTCCCCGGACTCGCGGCCCTGAACATCATGCAGCTGCACTCGCCGGCGTCCGCTGTCACCAGTGCGATCATCTTCAACGCGATCGTGATCGTGTTCCTGATCCCGCTGGCTCTGCGAGGGGTGAAGTACCGCCCGGCGAGCGCCTCGCAGATCCTGCAGCGCAACCTGCTGATCTACGGTCTCGGCGGTGTGATCGCCCCGTTCATCGGCATCAAGCTCATCGACCTCGTGATCAGCCTCATCCCGGGCTTCTGACCCCGGCTCTGAAACGGAATCCAGAACATGTCATCCACTCGCACCGCTCTCCGCACCACCGGTGTCGCCGTCCGCGCGATGCTCGTGCTCACGCTCCTGCTCGGCGTCGGTTACACACTCCTGGTCACCGGCATCGGCCAGCTCCTGCTCCCGTGGCAGGCGAACGGCTCGCCCCTCCCCGACGACAGAGGAAGCGCGCTGATCGGCCAGTCCTTCACGGATGCCGACGGGGAGGCGCTGCCGAAGTACTTCCAGTCGCGCCCCTCCGCCGCAGGTGATGGGTACGACGGCGCCGGCTCCAGCGGCAGCAACCTCGGACCCGAGAACGCCGACCTGGTCGCCGCGATCGCCGAGCGCAAGGCCGCGATCGCGGAACGCGAGGGCGTCGACCCGTCGGAGGTGCCGGCCGACGCGGTCACCTCCTCGGGCTCGGGTCTCGATCCGCACATCAGCGTGGCGTATGCGCTGCTGCAGGTGCCGCGGGTGGCCGAGGCCCGCGGGCTGTCCACGCAGGAGGTGCGCGACCTCGTGGAGTCTAGGATTCAAGGGCGGGATCTGGGATTCCTCGGCGAGGAGCGCATCAACGTCGCCGAACTCAACCTCGCGCTCGATGACCGGGAGGGCGAATGACCGCAGCACCTCTTCGTCGAGCCCAGGGCCACCAGCGCCGGGGGCGGCTCCGAGTCCTGCTCGGGGCCGCCCCCGGCGTCGGCAAGACCTACGAGATGCTCGCCGAGGGACGGCGGATGCTCGACGAGGGCCACGACGTCGTGATCGCGATCGTGGAGACGCACGAGCGCGCCGCGACACAGGCGCAGACTGCAGGGCTCCCCGAGGTTCCACGGCGAGTCGACCTGCACCGCGGAGTCACGCTGACCGAGCTCGACGTGGACGCCGTGCTCGACCGCGCGCCCGAGATCGCCCTCGTGGACGAGCTGGCGCACACGAACGCCCCCGGCTCCCGCAACGCGAAGCGCTGGCAGGACGTGGACGAGCTGCTGGACGCCGGCATCGACGTGGTGACCACGGTCAACGTGCAGCACATCGAGTCGCTCAACGCCGTGGTCGAGAAGATCACCGGCATCGCACAGCAGGAGACGATTCCGGACGCCGTGGTCCGTGCCGCCGACGAGATCGAGGTCGTCGATCTGGCCCCGCAGACCCTGCGTGATCGCCTGTCGGCAGGACTCGTGTATCCCGCCGAGCGGATTGACGCCGCCCTGTCGAACTACTTCCGCCTCGGCAACCTCACCGCACTGCGCGAGCTGGCCCTGCTCTGGCTCGCCGACGAGGTCGACAGCGCGCTGCGCAGCTACCGTGCCGAGCAGGGCATCGAGGGCACATGGCAGGCCAGGGAGCGCGTGGTCGTCGCCCTGACCGGAGGGCCAGAGGGCGAGACCCTCCTCCGCCGTGGAGCCAGGATCGCGGCCCGCTCCGCCGGTGGGGAACTGCTCGCCGTGCACATCTCCGCGCAGGACGGTCTGCGCGACGAGACGCCCGGTGCCCTCGCCGCACAGCGCACCCTCGTGGAATCGCTCGGCGGCACCTATCACCAGGTCGTCGGCGACGACATCCCCGCCACACTCGTCGAGTTCGCACAGGGCGCCGACGCCACTCAGCTCGTGATCGGCGTCAGCAGACGCAGCCGACTGGCCGCCGCTCTCACCGGTCCCGGCATCGGCTCGGAGGTCATCCGGCGCTCCGGCGACATCGACGTGCACATCGTCACCCATGCCGCGGCGGGCGGGCGGATGGTGCTCCCGCGCATCAAGGGGGGAGCGCTGGGCTGGCGGCGGCAACTGCTCGGCTTCGGCGTCGCCCTGGTCTTCGGCCCGATCCTGTCGTGGATCATGTACACGTATCGCAGTCCCGAGTCGATCACCGCCGAAGTGCTCGCCTACCAGCTGCTCGTGGTCGTGGTCGCCCTCATCGGCGGCATCCGTCCCGCGGTGTTCGCCGCCGTGCTCTCGGGCATCACCCTCGACTTCCTCTTCGTCGCGCCGCTCTTCACGATCACGATCGCGCACCCGCTGCACGTGCTGGCTCTCGCGCTCTACGTCGTGATCGCGATCCTGGTCAGCATCATCGTCGACCAGGCTGCCCGTCGAGCCCGCACCGCCCAACGTGCGGCCGCCGAAGCCGAGCTGCTCGCCGCCGTCGCCGGCAACGTGCTGCGCGGTGACAACGCGGTGCTCGCCCTGGTCAGCCGCACCCGAGAGGCGTTCGGCCTGAGCGGCGTGCGCCTGCTCGCACCGGATGGCGAGGTGCTGGCGAGCGACGGCGAGCCCCTGGCCGACGGACGCGCCACGACCATCCCGGTCGGAGTGGTCACCGGCGGGGGTCCCCGTGCGGTGCTGGAGCTGAACGGAGAGCCGCTCGCCGGTCCCGAGCGCCGGCTGCTGGATGCGATCGTCGCCCAGCTCGCCGCCGCGATCGAGCACACCGATCTGCGGGCCACCGCCAGGGAGGCCGAGGCTCTGGCCGAGACCGATCAGGTGCGCAGCGCTCTGCTGTCGGCCGTGAGCCACGATCTGCGGCGTCCGCTCGCCTCCGCGGTCGCCGCGATCGGTGGCCTTCGCGGTGCCCACGGACTCTCGGAGTCCGACCGCGCCGAGTTGCTCGCGACCGCCGACGAGAGCCTCGCGACGCTGTCGACGCTCGTCACGGATCTGCTCGACGTGAGCCGCGTGCAGGCCGGAGTGCTGGCGGTCTCGTCGTCCCGGATGGACGCTGCCGGCATCGTGCTCGCAGCCGTCGACGAGCTGGGTCTCGGTCCGTCCGACGTCGAGCTGGCCCTCGACCCCGATCTGCCCCCGCTGTACGCCGACCCCGTGCTGCTGCTTCGCGTGCTGGTCAACGTGATCGCCAACGCCCACCGGCACGCCCCCGACGACTCACGCATCATCGTCTCCACGAGCGCTCTCGGCGACCGCGCCGAGATCCGGATCATCGACCGTGGGGAAGGCGTCTCGCCCGAGCGTCGCGACCGCATCTTCCAGCCGTTCCAACGCTTCGGCGACACCGACAACACCACGGGACTCGGTCTGGGACTCGCCCTGTCGCGCGGGTTCACCGAGGGCATGGGCGGTACCCTGACACCCGAGGACACCCCCGGCGGCGGCCTCACGATGGTCATCTCCCTGCCGCTGGCCGCAGGATCCCGCGACATGGAAGGCACGGAGTGAAGCTCCTCATCGCCGACGACGATCCGCAGATGGTCCGCGCCCTGCGGATCACCCTCGCCGCCCACGGCTATGACGTGGTGGTCGCCCCCGACGGCGCGGCCGCGATCGCCGCAGCCGCGCAGACGCATCCGGACCTCATCATGCTCGATCTGGGCATGCCCCGCCTCGACGGCATCGAGGTCATCCAGGCGCTTCGCGGATGGACCAACGTGCCCATCATCGTGGTGTCGGGACGCACGGGGTCCGCCGACAAGGTCGAGGCACTCGACGCCGGGGCCGACGACTTCGTGACCAAGCCGTTCCAGGTGGACGAGCTGCTGGCACGTCTGCGGGCGCTGTCACGACGGTCTGCTCCGGCGGGCGGCGAGTCCACGGTGGCTTTCGGCGATGTGGTGGTCGACCTCTCGACCAAGACCGTCACCCGCGGCGGCACGAGGGTGCACCTCACGCCGACCGAGTGGCGCATGCTGGAGCACCTGTCCCGGCACCCGGGCGCACTCGTCACCCGCCAGGATCTGCTCAAGGAGATCTGGGGCAGTGAGCAGGTGTCCGACTCCGGCTACCTGCGCCTGTACATGTCGCAGCTGCGCAAGAAGCTGGAGCAGGAGCCGGGTGCTCCGGTGCATCTGCTCACCGAATCGGGCATGGGCTACCGGCTCGTGCTCTGAGCCCCAGCGCTCCGGGTGCGCGACCGGCGCACGACCGCCGCGACCCCGGTGAGCACGAGCAGCACGGCCACGATGATCGCGGCGATCGCCGTCGCGGTGCTCTCGGGCTCTCCCGTGAGGCGACCGACCGCGAGCCAGGCGAGACCCCAGGCCGTCGCGAGGGCAGGAGCGATGCGTCCGGTGGCCCACGCCGCGGCAGCCCCGATCACCAGGACCACGATGAGCACGGCGATGGCCCAGGCATCCGCTGCCTGCGCCCAGCTCTTCGGAGCGATCTGCGTGAACCACGCGGCCGTGTTCGCCACCGTCGCGATGGTGACCCAACCGAAGTGCAGGCCGTTCGCGCCGTCAGTGAGGATGCGGTCGGCGAGGTTCCGGGAGGGAAAGCGGCCGAGCAGCACGATCACCCGCGCGAGCACGGCCAGGAGCGCCGCGATCACGACGACCGTGAGCCACAGCGTCAGGAACCGTGCGGTCACCAGCCACAGCCCGTTCAGCACCATCGAGGCGGCGATCCACCCGCCCACGGCCTGCTGACGCGGATCCTGCCGCTGAGCGGGGAGCGCCTGCCACACCGTGTAGGCGATCAGCCCGAGGTAGATCAGCGACCAGATCGAGAATGCGGGCCCCGCCGGCGCGAGGTACGAGCCCTGAGCCGAGAGCGCCCCGTCCTGCAGATCGTCGACGGACGCGCCGCCGAATGCTCCGGCCCCGACAGCGGCCGCGATCACCATGAATGTCGCCGCCGCGATGATCAGCGCCTGACGACCGATGCCCTTCGTGCGTGATTCCATGCCCCGAAGGCTACGGCTGTCCTTCCTCGGTCGCACCGGCCTTGACAGAGGTGCGCCGTTTCGCTAACCAAGTTAGCCAAAATACGGATGATGCGCCGGGCGAGAGTTCAGGCGCGGGCGAAAGCCGCGTCGATCAGCACCTCGGCCGCACCCCGCGCCTGTGCGGCGACGGCTGGATCGGCCGAGATCGCCGCGGTGCTCTGCGCTCCTTCGGCGAGGATCGACAACTGCGCGGCGAGCGCGGGCGGAGCTCCGGTGTCGGCGACGAGGCCGGCCATGTACTCCTGGAATGACGCCTTGTGCGCCCGCACGATCTCCGCGACCTCCACATTGGTGCCACCGAGTTCGCCGAACGCATTGATGAAGGCGCAGCCACGGAAGTCGTCGGCGCAGAACCAGTTCTCGAGGTACCCGTAGACGGCCAGGATGCGCGCACGGGGGTCATCCCCCGCATCCGACACCGCCCCCGAGAGGCCGGACTCCCACTCCGCGTGCTTGCGCGCCAGCACGGCCGCGACGATGTCGCTCTTGGCAGGGAAGAGCGCGTAGAGGCGGCGCAGCGACACGCCGGCGGCCGAGCGCAGCTCGTCCATGCCCACAGCGGCGTAGCCCTTGCGGTAGTAGAGCTCCTCCGCGGCGGACAGGATGCGCTCGCGAGCCTCGTCTTCGGTCATGTCCAGAAGTCTACTTGACACGAGAACGAACGTTCTCTAGATTGAGGACATCGAGCGAGAACGACCGTTCTCACCGGAACCGAAAGGATCAGGACCATGGGCTACATCACCGTCGGAAACGAGAACAGCACCGCGATCGAGCTCTACTACGAAGACCAGGGAGCCGGTCAGCCCGTCGTCCTGATCCACGGCTACCCGCTCGACGGGCACAGCTGGGAGCGCCAGACCCGCGAACTCCTCGCCCAGGGCTACCGCGTCATCACCTACGACCGCCGCGGATTCGGCCAGTCCTCAAAGGTGAACTCCGGCTACGACTACGACACGTTCGCCGCCGACCTGAACACCGTGCTCGAGACCCTCGACCTGCGCGACGTGGTGCTCGTCGGCTTCTCGATGGGTACCGGCGAGCTCGCCCGCTACGTCGCCCGCTACGGGCACGACCGCGTCGCCAAGCTCGCCTTCCTCGCCTCGCTCGAACCGTTCCTCGTGCAGCGCGACGACAACCCCGAGGGCGTGCCGCAGGAGGTGTTCGACGGCATCGAGGCCGCGGCGAAGGGCGACCGCTTCGCGTGGTTCACCGACTTCTACAAGAACTTCTACAACCTCGACGAGAACCTCGGCTCGCGCATCAGCGAGCAGGCCGTGACCGGCAGCTGGAACGTCGCGATCGGCAGCGCGCCCGTGGCTGCCTACGCCGTCGTGCCCGCCTGGATCGAGGACTTCCGCGCCGACGTCGAGGCTGTGGCAGCGGCCGCGAAGCCCACGCTCATCCTGCACGGCACGAAGGACAACATCCTCCCGATCGATGCCACCGCGCGCCGCTTCCACCAGGCGGTCCCGGAGGCCGACTACGTCGAGGTCGAGGGCGCCCCGCACGGCCTGCTCTGGACCCACGCCGACGAGGTCAACGCCGCGCTGAAGACCTTCCTCGCGAAGTAACCCCTCCCCTGCCAGCCGTCCGTTCTCCGGGGCAGGCAGGCCGAAACGGAGACGACCCGGCATCCGGGCGGCGCGTCCACACAAGACACGCCGGCGGATGCTCGGGTCGTCTCCGTTTTGGCAGGAAGGAGGAAGGCTAGGAAGAGGGAGGAGGGGGGTCAGCCGCGCATGGCGACACCGCGGCGCCAGTAGCCCATGAAGGCCACCTGGCTGCGGTCGATGCCGAGGTCCTTGACCAGGTGGCGACGCAGCGTGGTGACCACGCCGCTCTCCCCCGCGATCCAGAAGTAACGTTCGGCCGGAGCGTCGGCCGTGGCGATGTCCTCGCCGAGACCGGAGTACTCCGGCGTCTCCCACAGCAGGTCCTCGCCGTCGATGTCCTTCACCCGGATCTCGTCCGCAGCGTCGGCGTCTCCGAGGTAGCCGAGCACGGCGGGGATCAGTCGCAGCCCGTGCGGCTCGCCGGCATCACGGGGAAGCCAGTGCACCTCGACCCCTGAGGGCACGTCGATGCGCAGGATGTCGGCAGGCGAGGGCACCTCGATGAAGGCGACACCGCGCAGGTCGCGCGGCGCGTCCTCCAGGATGCGGGCGATCGCCGGAGCAGCCGTCTCGTCGCCCGCGAGCACGACCGATGCCGCGGTACCGGGGGCGAATTCGGCCCCTCCGTGCGCATCCACGTCCACCCCGCGGCGGGGTCCGACCAGGTAGAGCTCCTGCCCGACCGCGGCCTGGCTCGCCCACAGGGAGGCCGGCCCGGTCAGACCCGGCTCGAGGTGCAGCACGAAGTCGACGTCCACCTCGGTGCCGGTCTCGGGATCGACCCGCAGCTCGCGCACGGAGTAGGTGCGCATGGATCCGCGCTCCTCCTCCGGCACGGCGAGGAAGGCCTGCCACCAGTTGTCCGATGCCCTGTCGAGGTCGGGCAGCACTCCGGACGCGGGTGGGAAGACCAGCTTGATGCGGCTGTCGAACACCTCACCCGGTGTGCCGAACTCGCTCAACTCGTCTCCACCGAAGGTCACCCGCACGAAGGAGGGCGAGACACGCGCGACGGCCCGCACCTCGGCGCGGGTGAGGATGTAGGTCGGGCGCTCGGTCGTGGTCGTCTCAGCGGACATGGTGCCTCCCGATGGGTGTGACCATCGGCTTGCCGGAGACCGGATCGATGGTGATCTGATTGGCGAGGCCGAAGACCTCTTCGACGAGCTCGGCGGTGACGATGTCCTGGGGTGCGCCCGTCGCATGCACGCGCCCGTCCTTCATCGCGACCAGCTCGTCGGCGTAACGGGCGGCGAGGTTCAGGTCGTGCAGCACCATGACGATCGTGGTGCCGCGTGAGACGCTCAGGTCGGTGAGCAGGTCGAGCACCTCGACCTGGTGCGCGACGTCGAGGAAGGTGGTCGGCTCGTCCAGCAGCAGGATGTCGGTCTCCTGCGCGAGGGCCATCGCGATCCACACGCGCTGCCGCTGGCCACCGGAGAGCTCGTCGACGCTGCGGTCGGCGAGGTCGGAGATGCCGGTCGCGTCGAGGGCGTCTGCCACCACCTCGTAGTCATGCGTGCTCCAGCGGGCGAGCATCTTCTGATGCGGGTGCCGTCCGCGGCCGACCAGATCGGCGACCGCGATGCCCTCCGGCGCGACGGGCGACTGCGGAAGCAGCCCGAGGATGCGCGCGACCTCCTTGGTCGGGCGTGCGTGCACCGACTTGCCGTCGAGCACGATCTGCCCGTCGCTCGGCGACAGCAGACGGGCGAGCGAACGCAGCAGCGTCGACTTGCCGCATCCGTTCGCTCCCACGATGGTCGTGATGCGGCCGGGGGCGATCTGCAGGTCGAGACCGTCGATGATGGTGCGGTCGCCGTAGGCGAGCGTGACGCCCTCGGCGGACAGGCTGTGCGAGACGGTCAAAGCGAACCCCCGGAGCGGTTGGTGCGGATGAGGAGATAGATCAGGTACGGCGCACCGACGACGCCGGTGATGACTCCGACGGGGTAGCGGGTTCCGAAGGCGAACTGGCCGATGAGGTCGCCGGCGAGCACGAGCAGAGCCCCGACGAATGCCGACGGCAGGAGCAGGTTCGCGCCTGGACCCGTGATGCGCGCGGCGATGGGCCCCGCCATGAACGCGACGAAGGCGATGGGCCCGGTGGCGGCCGTCGCGAATGCGAGCAGCGCGACCGCACCGAGGATGAGCAGCAGACGTGTGGCGTTGACGCGGATGCCGAGCCCCGCCGCCGAATCGTCTCCCAGCTGGAGCGCTCCGAGTGCGCGGCCCTGCGACAGCATCAGCGGCACGATGATCAGCGCGGCGATCGCCATCGGCAGCACCCGCTCCCACGATGCGTTGTTGAGGCTTCCGGTGAGCCACTGCATCGCGGTCTGGATGTCCCAGTTCGCCGCGCGCGACAGCAGGTAGGAGATGACGCTCTGCAGCATCGCCGCGATGCCGATCCCGATCAGGATGAGCCGCGTGCCGGCGAAGCCGCCCTTGATCGAGAGGAGGTAGATCACGAAGGCCGTGACCACGGCACCGACGAGCGCGAGCAGCGACACGACCGGCCCGTTGACGGAGAGCACGATGATGCCGAACACGGCTGCAGCTCCGGCGCCGTTGGAGATGCCGATGATGTCGGGCGAGGCGAGGGGGTTTCGCAGCATCGTCTGGAAGCAGACGCCCGCCATGCCGAAGGCGATGCCGGTGAGGACGGCGAGCACCGCGCGCGGCAGCCGCAGGTCGCCCACCGTGAACGACGCCCCCGGCACGGTCTCGCCGAGGATCACGCGGATCACCTCGTCCGGTGTGTAGAACGTGTTCCCCGCCATGAGAGCGACCGCGAAGAGGGCGAGGACCAGGACGCCGAGCACGATCGTGGCGATCGCGTGACGATCGTGGCGCGAGCGTCGGCCCGCGACGATCCGCGTGATGCGGGCGGCGGCGGACTCCTCGCCGCGTTCGAGGGTGTGCTCGGTGTGCTCGGTCGTGCTCACAGCTCACGCACCTTCTGCCGACGGACGATCCAGATGAAGAACGGCGCTCCGATGATGGCGGTGATGATGCCGACCTGGATCTCCTCGGACGACGGCGCGATCACGCGGCCCACGATGTCGCTCGCCGTCAGCAGGGCGGCGCCGGCGATGGCCGAGAACGGAAGCAGCCAGCGGTGGTCGGTCCCCACCAGCATGCGGCACACGTGCGGGATGATCAGCCCGACGAATCCGATGGGTCCGGCGATCGCGGTCGCGGCCCCGGCGAGGATCACGGCGCCGAGTGCCGAGATCATGCGGGTGCGGAACACGTTCTCGCCGAGACCCTTGGCCATCTCGTCGCCGAGGGCGAGGGAGTTCATGCCCCGCGAGCACAGGAAGCAGATGAGGGCGCCGACGGCGAGCACCGGCGCGGTCAGGGCGATGCGCGGCCACTCCGCTCCGCCGACGCCGCCGATCTGCCAGGACTGGAACGTCTGCAGCAGGTCGACGCGGGGCAGCATCACGGCGCTGATGAGCGAGGCGAAGGCGGCCGATGTCGCCGCCCCCGCGAGTGCGAGCTTGAGAGGGGTCGCTCCCCCGCGCCCGAGCGAGCCGACCGTGTAGACGAAGACGGCGGCGACGCCGGCGCCCACGATCGCGAAGGCCATCTGCCCGTAGGGGTCGGCGAGTCCGAAGAAGGCGATGCCGCAGACCACAGCCAGGGAGGCGCCGTTCGAGACGCCGAGGATGCCGGGGTCGGCGATCGGGTTCCGAGTGACCGCCTGCATGGTCGCTCCGGAGAGGGCGAGCGCAGCGCCGACGAGGAGGGCGAGCACGGTGCGCGGTATGCGCTTCACGATCGCGGCCTCGGCGATCGTGTCGGTGTGGCCCGTGAGCGCGGCGACGATGTCGTCGAACGAGACCGCGCGCACGCCGAAGGAGATCGACAGGACGCTGAGGACGACGAGCACCACCAGCCCGACGAGGAGCCAGATGGTTCGCACCAGCACCGGGCGCCGCAGGTCTGCGGCGCCCGGTGCTGGTGCGATGACGGTTGCTGAGGTCACTGAGCATTCACTCCGCTGCTGCGGATGGAACGGCTACTTGGACAGCGGCGCGGCCAGGAGTGCGAGGTAGTCGCTGAGTCCCCACGGGATCGACAGCGGCGACGGGTTCGCGGAGGCCGCGATCGGGGTGGCGTCGGGAAGGACGGCGATGCGTCCCTCGGCGATGGCCGGGATCTTCGACAGCAGCGGGTCGGCCTGCAGCAGCGGGATGATCGACTCGTCGCCATAGGTGATGAACAGGTCGACGTCGTCGAACTTCTGCGCCTCTTCCGCGCTGACGGTCAGGTAGAACTGGTCGCTGTCCTTGTTCTCCTCGACGATCGAGGGGAACGGCAGGCCGAGGTCGTGGAGGTAGCCGGGACGCGTGTCGATCGCGGTGTAGTAGCCGATCTGGCTGAGATCGGTCGGATCGATGTAGGAGAACAGGACCTTCTTGTCCTTGAGCACGCTGTTCGCTTCGAGGGCCTTCTGCGCGTCGGCGTCGAGTTGCTCGATCAGGGCCTTGCCCTCCTTCTCGAGGCCGAGGGCCTTGGAGTCCATCTCGATCATGTCGTCGACCGAGGTGCCCCAGGCGACCTTCGGGTAGGCGATGACCGGGGCGATCTTGGAGAGGGTGTCGTACTCCTCCTGCGTCAGACCGGAGTAGGCGGCGAGGATCACGTCGGGCTCGGTGTCGGCGACGGCCTCGTAGTCGATGCCGTCCGTCTCGTCGAACAGCACCGGCGTCTCGGCACCCAGCTCGTCGAGCTTCTCCTCGACCCAGGGCAGCACACCGTTGTCGTCGTCGCCCCAGGCGGCCTTGCTCATGCCGACCGGAACGATGCCCAGTGCCAGCGGCACCTCGTGGTTCGCCCAGGCCACGGTCGCGACGCGCTCGGGCTTCTCGGTGATCGTGGTCTCGCCGTAGACGTGCTCGACGGTGACGGGGAAGGCGTCGTCGGAGGCGGGGTTGCCGCCGGCGCTCGAGGTCGACTCCGGCGCGGAGGATGCGCAGGCGGAGAGGCCGATGGCGAGCGCGGCGGCCGCGCCGATGGCGAGGATTCGAGAGGTGCGCACAGGCGTTCCTTCGGTTCGGGGTGAGGGGGCGGCACGGGTGATGCGCCCAGCCTTTGGTAAGCCTGGCCTAATCTAACACGGAGGTTAGGTGATCCTCACCCTGAGATTCCCCGTTCGAATCGCGCGAATGGGAGTGAACTGCCGCCGGATGGGACCATTCGCGCGATTCGAACGGCGGCAGCGCACGAAAAAACCGGCCGGACCCGTGAGGGTCCGACCGGTTTCAGGAAGTCAGCGCGCGCTCAGAGAGCGCGGATGTTCGCCGCCTGCATGCCCTTGGGGCCACGCTCAGCGTCGAATTCGACCTTCTGGTTCTCGCGGAGCTCCTTGAAACCGGAGCCGGCGATAGCCGAGTAGTGGGCGAAAAGGTCGTCCGAGCCGTCATCGGGAGCGATGAAGCCGAAGCCCTTTTCCGCGTTGAACCATTTCACAGTGCCAGTGGCCATGTGTTTCTACTTTCTGTTGACTTAGCCGTTTTCACGGCCTACGCCGAACCGGAACATCCGAGACGCGCGCACTGTCACGCTACCACGGCAGGCTCCGCCGCAGTGCGGGGCTGGTCATTCTTCTTCAGGAGAGCTGCTTCGGTGCGTGTGCTCACGCCGAGCTTGCGCAGCACGGCGGACACATGCACGCTCACGGTCTTCACGCTGATGAACAGGCGCTCACCGATCTGGCGGTTGCTCAGGCCTTCGGCGATGAGCTCGAGCACCTGCCGCTCCCTCACGGTGAGCGGGTCGGTGCTCGACGCTGACACCGCGTCTCCCCTCAACCCCGCGTCTGTGGCGAACCGGGAGACGGCGGACTGGAGCTGAGCGTTGCCGAGAGACTCCGCGAGGGCTTCAGCCTCGGCGAGCACAGCGCCCGCAGCGACCCGGTCTCCATCGCGAACCAGCACGCGCGCCTGCTCCAGACGGAGGACGGCGCGGAAGATCACCGGCACGTCCTCCCCCTCCGCGCACCGCAGCGCCTCGGCGAGAGCGTCAGGGTGCGGGTCGAGGAGGGCGTCGAGGATCGTCTCCCATGCGTCGTGCTGCAGCTGCGCCGGTTGGCTGGACCACGCGGCACGGATCGCGGTGGACGCCCCCGAGACGTCGACTCCTGCCGCCCGCAGCTCGGCGATGATCGCGCCTCCCTCCAGCAGCAGACGACGCTGGTGCAGCAGCGCCGGCTCATCGTTCTCCAGCATCTCGAGGATGGTGTCGAGCGCCCCGCGAAGGTCTCCTCGACTCTCGGCGACGGCGACGATCATCATCACGCGGTCGTACCAGATCTGCCTTTCGGAGACGCCCGTCTCCTCGAACGCGGGAAGCCAGGCCTGCAGGAGCTCTGCGGCCTCCGCCGACCGCCCGCGCCACGCCAGCACCCGCACGCGCGTCATGCTCATGTACATGCGGAACACGCGCAGAGTCCCCTGCACGAAGTCCCGCGACAGCATCTCCTCGACCCGGTCGATCTCGCCGAGCTCGAGCAGGGGGACGACCATGTTCTGCGCCATGATCGACCCCGAGGTGCGTTCGACCCTGAGTTCGCGAGCGCGCCGCAGCCCCTCCTCTGCGACCTCGACGGCCTCTCGGTAGCGCCCCAACAGCGTGAGCAGGTCGGAGTAGTTCACCCGATAGCGCATCTCGGCGTTGGAACCCGTCGCGAGCTCACGCGCACGCTCGTACTCGCGCACGCCTTCGTCGATGCGGCCCAGGTGCGCCAGCGAACCTCCGCGCACGTTCGCGGCGATCGACAGCTGATCCGTGGATTCGGCTCCGGCCGCCCCGCGCTCGGCTTCGTCAGCGAGCCGGATCGCCTCCTCACGATCGCCCGCGATCATCCGGCGGCTCGCCAGCTGGTTGAGCAGCTCCGCCCGGAACACCTCATCGCCGATCCGCTCGTCGGCGATCGCGAGAGCCTGCTGCAGCAGCGGGATGGCTCCGAGGCGCCCGAGGTTGACGAGATACAGCGCCTTGTTGCGGAGGAGGCGAGCGTGCAGCCGCGGATCGACCGTCTCCGGGTCGACTTCGGCGAGCGCGACGTTGGCCACGGCGAGCGCCCGTTCACCATCACCCGCATTGCGCAGGATGGAGCCGAGCACCAGCAGCAGGTCGAGACGCTCGATGCGGGCCGCGTCTGCGGCGTCGGGCACGAGCGGCCAGAGCTCCAGGGCCAGCTCGCCGAAACGGGCGGCACTCGCGAACGCGTACTGTCCCTTCGCGTGACGCATCGCGTCGGCGGCGGCGACCAGGGCCTTCCGATCGTCCTGCGCCAGCTGCCAGTGGTACGCGAGCGCGGCGGCATCGCTGGAATCGGACCCGGCGCACTGCGCTTCGAGCGCCTCGGCGTATGCGCGGTGCAGTCGCGCCCGCTCGCCGGGGAGCAGGTCGTCGTGCACGGCTTCGCGCAGCAGAGCGTGCCGGAAACGGTAGTCGTCGTCGCCGACAACGAGGATGCCGCTGCGGGTCGCCTCGCGGATCGCTTCGTCGAGCCGCTGCTCCGGCAGTTCGACCAGGCTCGTGATGAGCGGATGCGAGAGCGGGCGTTCCGCACCGGAGACGACCTGCACGACGTGGCGCGCGTCGTCGCCGAGGCGATCGAAACGAGCCAGCAGCAGATCACGAAGGCCATCGGGGAGCGGGCCGTTCGAACATCCGGCGATCTCCTCGATGAAGAAGGGCACTCCCTCGGCCCGCTCCTGCATGCGGTCGAGCGCACTCGCGGTGAGCGCACGGCCGGTGATCTGCTCGGCCAGCTCCCGCACGGCGGTCTCGTCGAGGCGGCCCAGAGTGAGGCGCTCGAGCAGCCGGGCTCTGGTGGCCTCGCCGATGAAGCGGCTCACGGCATCGCCACGACGCACGTCGTCGGTGCGGCAGGTGAGAAGCAGCAGGATGCGGCCGCGGCTGAGGGCCCGCAGCAGGAAGGAGAGGATGGCGAGAGTGGACTCGTCCGCCCAGTGCAGGTCTTCGACCACGAGCACCTGAGGGGCACGTTCGGCAGCCGCCTCGATGAGTGAGGCGATGGCGTCGCGCAGACGCTCGGGGCTGGTGCGATCGCGGTCGGTCGGGGAATCGACGAGCTCGGGGAGCAGCATGCCGAGAGCCTCGACACCCACACCCACCGACTCTCGCACCCGGTCGACACCCATGCGCAGCACGATCGAGCGGAGGATTCCGGTGAGGGGGCCGTACGGCGTGCGCGAAGCGCCGAGGTCGAGGCACCACCCCACGTGCACGTCGGCGGTCGGTGCGATCTCGGTGGCGAACTCCCGCAGCAGCCGTGACTTGCCGATACCCGCCTCGCCCTCGACGAGCAAGGCTGCGGGGATGCCGTCGCGCACCCCCGCGAACGATCGACGCACCTCTGCCAGCTCGGCCTCACGGCCGACCATCGCAGCGCTCGACGCGAAAGGGGGCATGGACTCATCGTCCCACCCCCGACCGACATTCGGGTCCGTCGGATGTGCGCTGTGCGCGATGGTTCTGCTCACTGCGCGTGCGCCGCCGCTGCCGTGTCGCACGCGGCCGTGACCCGCGCCTTCCCCGGCGCCGTCGCTGCCGAGTCGCCCGCCGAGCGACCGAACGCGTGGCGGAGCATCCGCCGGATCGCTCCTTCCGGCCGCGGCACGATCTGGTCGGCGTGCTCGATCAGGGAGAGGCGCCTCGCAGCGGCGCGCTCCATCTGCTCCTGGTCATGCCTGGTGAGCTGCTGGTGGAGATAGGGGTGCTCGAACATGGGGTTCTCCTCGACGGTTCGCTGTATCCCTACACTCCGCTCTGAGGTACCCCCGGTACATCGGACAGATGCCCTATCTTTCGCCCGGCCCCGCGCCGGCCCGCATCAGCCGCAGACGCCCGGATGGTCGAGACCCGGCCGGCACCAGGATCGCGAGCACACGCACGAGTGTCGCCATCCACAGCAACCCGAGTCCGACGACGATCGCCTCGACCGCAGTGGTGGAGTACACGCCGAAGGGCACCCACAGGACCAGCGCGATCACGACCAGCAGACCCACACCGATCGAGGTGATCGACAGCGCTCGAGGATGTCCAGGGACCCTCGCGACCGTGGTGGCGGCCGCCGCGGCGAACAGCACGAGCGCGCCGAGAGCCGCGATGTCGTGCGGAACCGGCACGCGGTGCAGCGGCAGCAGCCCTACGGCGGCGAGCGCGATCCCGGACGCCGCCCACAGCGCCACGACGAGGGCGATGCGGGAGAGCACGGCGTCGCCGAGCATCCGGTGCAGGTCGCGGCCGATGTACGAGCCGACGGTCGCGACGAGCAGACCGGCGACCACGAGGGTGCCGTTGAACGCCCATCCGACGCCGAGCTGGGAGAAGTTCTGCTCCCACCAACGCGGATCGGCGGCGGTGACCATCGCGAAAAGCGTGCCGATCACGAGGAAGCCGAACAGGAGCGCAGCGAGGTCGGACGTGCGCAGGTCGATGCCGGCCCCGAACGCGAAGCGCCCGCCGACCGCCGCGGCCACGCCGGTCAGGACCCCGCCACCGACCGCCGCGAGCTGCAAGCCCTGGAGGCCGGCCGCCAGCACCTCTGCGGCGAGCAGCACCCCCATCACGGTGACGGCCCCGAACGCGATGGTCAGGGCTCCGGTCGAGACATCGGACACCACCGCCTGCCACCGCGGCATCGAGGCGGTCTCGCCGCGGCGGTGCACCAGGGTGCTCGTGAGGAACGCCCCCGCCGCGATGACCCCGGCGACCACCGCCGCCGGCATCGCGAGCGCACCTTCCCCCGTGAGCGGGCGCGCGTCACCGCCCAGCACGAGCATGCCCGCGACGGCACCGACCACGAAGCAGAGCGCGGTCGCCCAGATCGCCCTCGTCTCGCCGCGCAGCTTCGCGTCGTGCTCCATGCGCCCATGCAAGCACGCGCCTCGGACGGGCGGAACCCCACCCGTCCGAGGCGTGCGGCGGGGACGTCAGGCGGCCAGGCGCCCCACCGCTCGAGCGCGGATCAGCACGGCCGTACCGTCGGAGTACGCGACGGGCAGCTCCTCCACCGCGACGACCTCGATCGTCGCCGGGTCGGCACCGGCGAGTCGGGCACGCTCTGTCGCCTCCGCCGCAGCATCCGCCCGAGAGGCGCGCTGGTCGGCGGAGTCCACGCGGTAGATCTTCTCGATCTGTCCGGCGACCTCGCCGAGGGCGGCGCCGACCGCGTTGGCAGCCCCGAAGTGGTCGGGACGGATCAGCTCGGCGACGCCATCGAGCACGGTCGGGGCGATGATTCCCCCACCGCCGACCAGGATCACCGGGACGGGGGCGGCATTCGGCTTCATCCGGTCGATCGAGTCCTCCAGGATCGCCCGCATCGCGCTCCAGGCCGCCGCTCCTACCGTTGCGGGGACGACGGGCGCGTCGATGCCGTCGATCGCAGCCCCGCCGACCGCCAGGGCGACGTCAGTCGCCGTGAGCGTGGAGCCACCGAAGGCGAGTCCCTCCTGCGGGAGCCGATAGCCGACGCTGTCCGGACCGACCGTGGCACCCGCCGGGGTCTCACGGATGATCGTGCCGCCGCCGAGGCCGACCGAGAGCACATCCGGCATGCGGAAGTTCGTGCGGATGCCGCCGATCTCGACCGCGTGCGCCGACTGGCGGGGGAACCCGTCGACGAGAACGCCGATGTCGGTCGTCGTACCGCCGATGTCCACCACGAGGGCGTCGGTGGCGCCCGAGAGGTGCGCGGCTCCGCGGATGGAGTTCGTGGGCCCGCAGCCGATGGTGAGCACGGGGAACTCGAGCGCGTACTCGAGCTGCATGAGAGTGCCGTCGTTCTGGCCGAAGTACGGCGTGGCAGGGATGCCCCGGTCCCGCAGAGCCGCGACGAAGCCCGCGGCCATCTGCCGGAGCGTCTGCATCAGCGCGGCATTCAGCACGGTCGCGTTCTCGCGCTCGAGCAACCCGAGCGAGCCGATCCGTGCCGACCGCGAGACCGGGACGCCGAGCTCCTCGACCACGACCGTGGCGACGCGTTCCTCTTGGCTCTCATCGATGGGGGAGAACACGCCGACGACGGCGACCGCGTCGACCTCGCCGCGCATCTTCCGACAGGCTGCGCGCACCGCCTCCTCGTCGACAGGGGAGAGCACGCGGCCGTCGACCTCGAATCCGCCGGCCAGCAGGTGGACGTGCTCGCCGATCGCCGCCCGCAGATCGTCCGGCCACCCCTCCAGGGGAGGGACAGCCGTGGTGGCCGGTGCCCCGAGGCGGAGGATGCCGACGCGGCCGAGACCGCGCCGTTCGACGATCGCGTTGGTGCAGTGCGTCGTCCCGAGCATCGCATGGCCGATGAGCGCGGCGTCGACACCCGAGGCCGCCAGCACGGCGTCGATCGCAGCAGCCACGCCATCGCCCGTATCGGCCGTGGTCGGACGCTTGACCGAGGCCACCACCTCTAGACGCTCGTCGAGGATCACGGCGTCGGTGTTCGTGCCACCGACGTCGATGCCGATGCGATACCTGCCGGCCATCACGCGACCTCCCCGTCCGTCGTGCGCGCAGCGGACCGCTGTGCGATGTCCTCCACCGGAATCCACTGCACGTCGTAGCCGAAGTGAGCGGGTCCCGCTGTCTCCAGACCGATCGGCGTGCGCCACTTCTCGTGGCTGGGGATCGCGATGACCGCGACCCGAGCGCCGTAGCGCAGGGACTCGGTCGTGATCGGCATGCCCGTGGCCAGGTCGAGCACCGCGATCAGGTCGGGAGTGACGGCAGCCAGCACACCGTCCCTCCGTCCGAGCAGCATCTCGTTCTGGAAGTCGAGCCGGAACGCGCTCCCCCGGTCGTCGCCGACACCGACGAGCTCAGCCGCACCGCGGGTGAAGCCGCCGTCGACGGCGCGCTGCAGGTCGGCGACCTTCCCGTCGAACAGCCGCACGGCGTCGAGGTCGGCACACAGGGCGTCGATGCGCTCGTCGTCGCGCAGCTCCCTGCCGGCCGCATCCCGTCCGCGCAGGATACGACCGATGCGCTGGGCCAGCCCGAGCGTGCCAGGGATCGCGCACTCGCGCACCACGTCGCCGCCGTACGCGTAGTCGATCATGGTCGCCCCTCCGCCCATCTCGACGGTGACGGACCGCGCGATGCGCTCCGACCATGCACCGTCGACAGGACGGCTGACCACTTCGTTGCCGTGATGGTCGACGAGCACTGTCGTTCCTGGTCCATAGCCGGCCAGGTGGAAGGTGACCATCTGCGCCTCGGGGAAGGCACGACCCATGGCGTCGCCGTCAACCACCGGCAGCCCGGCGAGGGCGGCCGCGGCGATCGGGATCATCGAGTTGCCTCCGCCGACCTCGATGGGCATCACGGCCGTGGGCGTGCGACCGACCGCGCGTTCGATGGCGTCCAGCGCCGCCCTGAGCTCGGACTCGGCCTGGATGCGCTCCACGCTCACCGATGGCGCGCCGATGCCTCCGATCGGGATGACGAAGTCGTCGTCGGTCAGCTCATCGAGCGCGAGCAGTCGTACGGATCCGTGCAGGCGGATCAACCGCTTGGCCATGAGCGATCCCACGTGCGGGTCTCCTCCACCACCGGTGCCGAGCACGGCGGCACCGAGCGCGATCTCGTCGATGTCGGCCTCGGTGATCATGGGCGTCGTGACGACAGCGCTCATGCGATCACCTCGTCCGTGGCCGGAGCCGGCGCATCGGGAGCGACGCGGCGGCGAAGCGGAAGCAGCACGAGGTACGCGACGAAGCCGACGAGCAGTCCGTCGAGGGCCGAGATCGACGTGAGGGTGAACCATCCGAAGCCGGGTCCGTCCGCCGGGTTCGTGGTCGCGACCGCCACGAAGATGCCGACCACCCAGGCGGCGATCGACCAGCCGTCGACCATCGGAACGGTGGCGCCATGGGCCCAGCGCACCGTCTTGCGACCAGTGAAGAACGATGCCAGGTACACGCCGCCGTAGGGGGCGATGATGGTGCCGATGACGAGGATGAACTGCACGAAGTAGTCGGCGGCCCCGATCACACCGACGACGATGCCGATCACGCCGAGCACGACGGTCACGGTGCGTCGGCTCAGCCGCTCGCTGATCGACGCGAACGAGAGACCCGCCGAGTAGAGGTTGGTCGTGTTCGTGGTCCACTGCGCCAGGATCAGCACGATCACCGCGACGCCACCGAGGCCGAGCGCGAAGAAGATCGCCATCAGCTCGGTGCCGTCCATGATGCGAGCGAGCAGGATCGCGACGACCAGGATGATCGAGTTGCCGAAGAAGAAGCCGACGAAGCCGGCGATCATGGCCTGTCTCGGGGTCTTGGCCCAGCGCGCCATGTCGGGGGCGAGCACGACGCCCAGGATGAAGATGCCCATGACGAGCGAGACCGCACCGCCGAACGTGAACGTCGCCTCGACCGGAGCATCGAGCCCCGCCGCACCGTTCACGGTGAATGCGACGATGACGCCGACGATGAGGAGCAGGAGCAGCAGCGGCACGGCGAGGGTGCTGAGGCGGTTGATCGAGCGGTAGCCCCAGAACGCGGTGATGGCCATCAGCACGCCGCCGATCGCCGTGAACACCTGCACCGGCACATCGATGCCGGTGAACTCGGCGAAGGCGATCTGCGCGTTGGCACCGAAGAAGCCCGCCTGCACGGCGTACCAGCCGACGAGGCTGACGGCGATCGCCAGGGCGAGGATCGCTCCGCCCACCCGGCCGAACACGGCGCGCGAGATCATCGCGGTGGAGAGTCCTGTGGCTGCGCCGACGTACGCGCATGCCATCGCGAGCAGTCCGAGCAGGAGCGAACCGAGCATCGTCGCGCCGATCGCCGGCCAGAAGGCCATTCCGGATGCGAGCGAGACGCCGAGGAACGCCCCGGAGAGGTCGATGCCGATCGCGATCCACACGGTGGCGATCGACAGCCAGCTCTTGCGCTGGTCCTGAGGCACGACGCCGTGCTCGTAGTCGGTGGTGGTCATCATCATTCCTTGGGATGTGGCCCTGCGAGCGCGTCGGCGGGGATTCGGGTTCCCGGAGTGCGGACGCCTCGCAGGGCGGGTCGGGGGGTCGGCTCGCGGTGCGGCCGGGTGACGCGGTGCCGGAGGGAGCTCGTGGCTCCCTGCCGGCGATCGTCGAGGGTCACCGCATCTGTGCGGCAGGGTTCATCGGGAGAGGATCGTGGAAAGGTGTCGCCAGGCCTGGTCGAAGCGCTCGCGGTAGATCTCCGGCGTGTAATGGGTGAGTTGCAGGAACAGGCCGTCCATGACGACGAACACCAGCGCGGTGAAGCCGTCGGCATCGCCGGGGACGAAGGCCCCAGCCGAGACGCCGTCGTCGTAGGTCTCGCGCACGGCTGCAGCCAGGGTCGACTCCGAGTCGAGGAAGATCTGACGCAGCTGCTCGCCACCGGGCCCGTACTCGGAGACCGCGGCCCTGAGGCTGAACTCCGCGAGGTCGGGACGGTCGCGGTAGTACGCCTCGATCCCGCCCAGCAGGTGCTGCAGACGAGCGAGCGGCTCGAGGGTGCTGCTGCTGCGCACCAGCTCGTCGAAGAAGGCGGTGTGCTCGACCGAGACCGCGGCGTACACCTCCGCGTACAGCGCCTCCTTGCTCGGGAAGTGCGCGTAGAGCGACGGGGTCTTGATCCCGACGGCCTCGGCGATCTCGCGCAGGCTCGTCTCCGCGTAGCCCTGGCGCGCGAAGATCGTGCGTGCTTCCGCGAGGATCGTTGCTCTGGTCATGTGAGTGCCTAACGACTATTAGTTAGGCAGAGCGTAACCCCGCACCTCCTGGTTCGCAAGACCGAGCCCGACATCCTCCGACATGGAGAAGGCCCGACGGCTGAGCCGTCGGGCCTTCTCTGCATCTGATCTCCGGTCAGGCTTCCACGTCGCCGCGCCATGAGCCGGTCTCGACTCCGCGGCCCTCGATGAACTCCTTGAAGTTCTCGAGGTCCTTCTTCACGGCGTGTCCCCCCACGCCGACCAGCGAGCCCAGCTTCTCGAGCAGTCCCTCAGGTTCCCAGTCGAGCTGCACCGTGACCCGCGTCGAGGTGTCGGTGAGCGTGTGGAACGTCACCACGCCCGCGTGCTCGGTCTCGCCTCCCGTGCTCTTCCACGCGACACGCTCGTCCGGGTGCTGTTCGGTGATCTCGGCGTCGAACTCGCGAGTCGCGCCACCGACCTTCACCTTCCAGTGGGTGTGCGTGTCGTCGATCTGGGTGATCGATTCGACCTCGTCGAGGAACTTCGGGAAGCTCTCGAACTGCGTCCACTGGTTGTAGGCCGTGCGGACGGGAACGTCGACGTCGATGGTCTCGATGATCTGCACCATGGGATGCTCCTCACTGTTCGTCGTTCGTGTGATCCCATTCAGTCGCAGATCGCGGGGATCGGCGACGGGGTTGACATCCGCCGCCGGTTCCCCGACATTCCGGTCGACGCGCGATGGGCGACCCTCAGCCGACCCGTAGTGGCACTCCCCGACGCACCGACCGGCACGACTAGCGTTGAGGTCATGCGCATCCCCGCCGCGATCCGTGCCTCACAGCGCTCTCCGCTGCTGCAGGTCGTGAAGTCGGCAGCCGCGACCATCGCCGCCTGGCTCATCGCCGGATGGGTGTTCCCGGCGCAACTGCCCGTCTTCGCCGCGATCGCCGCCCTCCTGGTCGTGCAGCCCAGCGTGAACCAGTCGCTGTCGAAGGCGCTCGAGCGCAGCATCGGGGTGATCGCGGGTGTCGTGATCGCCGTGGCGCTGGGTCTGCTGCTGGGGTCGCCGAGCTGGATCGTGCTGCTCGCGATCGTCGTCGCCATGCTGGTGGCCTGGATCTTCCGCGCGTCTCCAGGCACAGGGAACCAGGTCGCGATCTCCGCGATGCTGGTGCTGGCTCTGGGGTCCTCCAGCCCGGAGTACGCATTCGCCCGCATCGTGGAGACGCTGATCGGCGTGGTGATCGGCATCGTCGTGAACGCGCTCATCGTGCCGCCGGTGCTGGTCGCACCCGCCCGCCGGGATGTGGGCCTGCTGGGCCGCGAGCTCGCCGCGAGCCTCGACCGCCTGGCCGACGCGATGCCCGAACCGCAGACGCCCGCGAGACTGCAGGAGCTGATGCTGGAGGTGCGACTGCTGCGTCCGATGAAGGAGGCGGCGGAAGCCGCGATCGCCGCGGGAGAGGAGTCGCTCACCCTGAACCCGCGGCGCTCGACCCACCGCGCCGACCTGCGCGAGCTGCGGGCGCTGCTCGACCGGCTCTCCCCCATCGTCACGCAGACCATCGGCATGACCCGCGCGTACTTCGACCACTACGACGACACGATCGGCGAGGAGCCGGCGGTCACGGCGATCGCCGAGCAGCTGCGGCGAGCCGGCCACGACGTGCGTCTCGCCGTGCAGATCGCGGAGGCGCTTCCGGAGCCGGACGACATGACGTCGGCGATCCCCGCCCTCACCGCTCCCCTGGTGATCCGTCCGCCGTCATCACAGCACTGGATCCTGATCGGGTCGCTCATGGAAGACCTCCGTCGCATCCGCGGCGAGCTGGTCGACGAGGACTGAGCGGTCTTCGAATCACGCAACGGGGTGGTATCCGGCGCCGGAATCGAACCATTCGCGTGATTCGAACCGGCCTACGCTGGGAAGATGAACACCGTCGAAGCGCTCGGGGAACTGGCCGCGCTGGATGACCCGAAGGTGCGCGCAGCCAACGAGAAGCGCGGGGACGACCACGGCATCAACCTCAGCCGACTGCGCGCCCTGGCGAAGCGCATCAAGACGGATCAGCACCTCGCCGAAGATCTGTGGGCCACGGGCGAGACGCCTGCGCGGCTGCTCGCCCTCCTGATCTGTCGCCCCAGGGATTTCGGCGCCGACCAGCTCGACGCCATGCTGCGCGAGACCCGCGCCCCCAAGGTCAACGACTGGTTCGTCAACTACGTCGCCAAGAAGACTCCACTCGCCGAGGAGCTGCGAGTGCGCTGGTTCGACGACCCCGACCCGACAGTGGCCGCCGCCGCGTGGTCGCTCACGACCGTGCGCGTGACGAAGGACGCGGAGGGGTTGGACCTTTCACAGCTGCTCGATCTGATCGAGCGGGATCTGGCGACGGCGCCGTCACGCCTGCAATGGGCCATGAACGAGACCCTCGCCAACATCGGGATCTTCCACCCCGAGCATCGCGCCAGAGCGCGGGAGATCGGCGAGCGCCTGCAGGTGCTCGCCGACTACCCGACCGCGCCCGGCTGCACCTCACCGTTCGCCCCGCTCTGGATCGATGAGATCGTGCGCCGCCGCGAGGGCTGAGCGGGCACCGTGATCGTGCAGGCCCGCTCGGCCGCATACGAGCTCATCACCGCACTGGGGCTCGCGGGCGCTCCCGGATGAGGCTGACTACGCTGAGGCCATGAGCACGCACATCGCCGCAGAGCCCGGTCAGATCGCCCCCATCGTCTTGTTCCCCGGCGACCCGCTGCGGGCGAAGTGGATCGCCGAGACGTTCCTCGACGATGCAGCGCTGTACTCCGAAACGCGCGGCATGCTCGGTTTCACCGGCACCTGGGAGGGGCACCGCGTCTCGGTGCAGGGCTCGGGCATGGGCCAGCCGTCGATGGCGATCTATGCGAACGAGCTGTTCGACTCCTACGACGTGCAGACGATCGTGCGAGTCGGTTCGTGCGGCGCCCTGACCGAGCGGGTGAAGATCCGCGACATCATCATCGCGAACGGCGCCAGCACCGACTCCGGCATCAACCGCGTGCGCTTCCACGGACTCGACTACGCACCCGTGGCCGACTTCTCGCTGCTGCGTGCCGCTGTCGAGGCGAGTGAGGCCGAACCGCTCGAGTCGACGGTGCACGTGGGGCAGCTGTTCTCCAGCGACCAGTTCTACAGCACGCGCCCCGAACTCACGGAGCCCTTCGTGCAGCACGGCATCCTCGGCGTCGAGATGGAGGCCGCCGGGCTCTACACGCTCGCGGCGTACCACGGTCGGCGCGCCCTCGCCATCTGCACGGTCAGCGACCACATCATCACGGGCGAGGAGACCACCGCGCAGGAGCGCGAGCAGACCTTCGGCGACATGATCCGCATCGCGCTGCGCGCCGCGACCGCGTAGCGCAGCATCCGCCTGCCTGCGAGATCGGGCGGATGCGCCGACGCGCGCGGTCTTACGGGGTGTCGCCGACCGCGTGCGGACGCGGCAGCGCCACCATCGCGCCGGTGTCGGTGAACTCCTGTTGGATCTCCTCGTCGTGCCGGTATGTGAGCAGGCTCACGACGACCGCCGCGAGCATCGCGAACACGAACGCGGGAAGTAGTTCGTAGAGCCCGGTGTCGAGCGCCTTCCAGATGAACACCGTCGCGGCTCCGACGAACATCCCCGCCAGTGCACCCCAGTTGGTGAGCTTGCGCCAGTAGAGGCTGAGCAGGATGACCGGCCCGAACGCGGCACCGAATCCTGCCCAGGCGAAGGAGACGAGGCCGAGGATCGTGTCGTTCGGGGTGATCGCCAGCACCGCCGCGACGATCGCGACGCCGAGCACCCCGAGCCGCCCCATCAGCATGAGCGTCTTCTGCGAAGGCGGCGTGCGCCGGAACACGCCGTACAGATCCTCGACCAGCGCCGAGGAGCACACGATCAGCTGGCTGGAGATCGTGCTCATGATCGCGGCGAGTACCGCGGCGAGCACGAGGCCAGCGACGAACGGATGCAGCAGCGTCTGCGACATCAGCAGCACCACGGTCTCGGGGTTGGCGAGGTCGACGCCCGTCTTGGCGATGTAGGCGATGCCGACCAGGCCCGACAGCACCGCGCCGCCGAGGGAGACGATCATCCAGGAGATGCCGATGCGTCGGGCGCTCTTCGCCTCCTGCGGCGAGCGCAGTGCCATGAACCTGACGATGATGTGCGGCTGCCCGAAGTAGCCGAGTCCCCAGGCGAGCGACGAGACGATGGCGAGGATGGTGCCGCCGGTGAGCGCCGTTCCCGAGAGCATCGAGAGGTGGTCGGGGGCGACCTCGTTGATCAGCTCGCCCGTCTCGGCCAGCCCACCGATCGCGACGATCGCGGCGACCGGGATCACCACCAGCGCGACCACCATCATGAGCCCCTGCACGACGTCGGTCAGTGATGCACCGAGGAAGCCGCCGAATAGCGTGTATGCAAGGGTGACTCCCGTGACCAGCAGCATGCCGGTCAGATAGTCGCCGTTGAACGAGCTCTCGAAGAAGACGCCGCCGGCGACCATGCCCGACGAGATGTAGAGGGTGAAGAACACGAGGATGACGACACCCGAGACCACGCGGAGCAGTCGCGTCGTGTCGCGCAGCCGATTCTCGAAGAAGCTCGGCACCGTGATGGAGTTGCGCGACACCTGCGTGTAGGCACGAAGCCGAGGAGCCACGAGCAGCCAGTTCAGGTAGGCGCCGATGGTGAGGCCGATCGCGATCCACGCCTCGATGAGACCGGAGACGTAGATCGCACCGGGTAGCCCCATCACGAGCCAGCCGGACATGTCGGAGGCACCGGCGCTGAGCGCGGCCACCCACGGCGGGAGATTGCGCCCGCCGAGCATGTAGTCCTCGTGATCGCCGGTTCGCCGGAAGGCGATCCAGCCGATGAGCAGCATCGCTGCGAAGTACAGCGCGAGTGCGGCGAAGGTGAAGATCTGGTCGGGCATCGTCGTCCCCCCTGGGCGGTGCAGCCTCCGGTTGTCGTCGTTCGATGATGTCAAGCGCGGCCTCGCGCATCCCGAGGCGCCTCGGCGCGGCGTGACTTCGGCGCGGTCGGCAAGATCTGACCTCGCGCCGCATCAGGCACTCATCGGCGGATGGGATGATCGAGGGACCATGACTTCCTCTCCGCGGCTCGACCCCGCCCTCGTTCCGGACGCCGCGGATCCGGACGCCGTCTACCTGGCGTTCGTCGAATGGGCGGAATCGACGGGCATCAGTCTGTATCCCGCGCAGGACGAGGCGGTCATCGAGATCGTGTCCGGCAACAACCTGATCCTGTCGACGCCGACCGGCACCGGGAAGTCACTGGTGGCGATCGGCGCGCACTTCAGCGCGCTCGTGGCCGGCCGTCGCAGCTACTACACGGCACCGATCAAGGCGCTCGTGAGCGAGAAGTTCTTCTCCCTGGTCGACGTGTTCGGCGCCGAGAACGTGGGCATGGTCACGGGCGACTCCTCGGTGAACGCGGACGCCCCGATCATCTGCTGCACCGCCGAGATCCTCGCGAATCTCTCCCTCCGCCAGGGCACGGATGCCGACGTCGGGCAGGTCGTGATGGACGAGTTCCACTTCTACGCCGATCCCGACCGCGGATGGGCGTGGCAGGTGCCGCTGCTCGAACTGCCGCAGGCGCAGTTCATCCTGATGTCGGCGACCCTCGGCGACGTCACCGAGCTCGCGGCCGACCTCACCCGTCGCACCGGCCGTGAGACGGCCACCGTGACGGGAGTGGAGCGCCCCGTGCCGCTGCACTTCTTCTACGAGACGACTCCGATCCACGAGACGATCGACGACCTGCTGAACACCGGGCAGGCGCCGATCTACGTCGTGCACTTCTCGCAGGCCGCAGCGATGGAACGCGCCCAGGCACTGTCGAGCACCAAGGTGGCCACCCGCGAGCAGCGCGACGAGATCGCCGCCCTGATCGCCGAGTTCCGATTCACGACCGCGTTCGGGAAGACGCTCTCGCGGTTCCTGCGTGCGGGCATCGGCGTGCACCACGCTGGCATGCTGCCGAAGTACCGGCGCCTCGTCGAGCAGCTGGCGCAGCGCGGTCTGCTGCGCGTGATCTGCGGCACCGACACTCTCGGCGTCGGGATCAATGTGCCGATCCGCACGGTGCTGCTCACCGCCCTCACGAAGTTCGACGGTACGCGGATGCGGCAGTTGAACGCCCGCGAGTTCCATCAGATCGCCGGCCGCGCTGGTCGTGCGGGATACGACACCGCCGGCACGGTGGTGGCCCAGGCTCCCGAGCACGAGAGCGAGAACGTCGCGGCGGTGAAGAAGGCCGGCGACGACCCGAAGAAGAAGCGCAAGATCGTGCGCAAGAAGGCACCCGACGGCTTCGTGTCGTGGGGCGAGCCCTCGTTCCGCAAGCTCATCGACGCCGTGCCGGAGACCCTGACCTCCCACATGCAGATCACGAGCGCCATGATGCTCAACGTGATCGCCCGCGGCGGCGGCGTGTTCGCCAATATGCGCGCGCTGGTATACGACAACCACGAACCGCGGAAGCGTCAGCGCGAGCTCGCACTCAGGGCCATCGGCATCTACCGCACCCTGCGCGAATCGGGCATCGTGGAGAAGACGCCGGATGGCGACATCCGCCTCACGGTCGACCTGCAGCCGAACTTCGCACTCAACCAGCCGCTGTCGCCGTTCGCCCTCGCGGCCTTCGAACTGCTCGACCCCGATCCCGCCGCCGGCACGGGTACGGGCTCCTACGCGCTCGACATGATCTCGATCGTGGAGTCGACGCTCGACGATCCCCGCGCCGTGCTGAGCCAGCAGGAGTTCCTGGCACGCGGCGAGGCGGTCGCGGCCATGAAGTCGGAGGGCATCGAGTACGACGAGCGCATGGAGCTGCTCGAGCAGATCACGTACCCGAAGCCGCTCGATGAGCTGCTCACCGCGGCCTTCGAGACGTTCAGCGCCGCTCAGCCCTGGATCCGCGACTTCGAGCTGCACCCGAAGTCGGTCGTGCGCGACATGTACGAGCGGGCCATGTCGTTCGGGGAATATGTCGCCTACTACAAGATCGCGCGCTCCGAGGGCGTCGTGCTGCGCTACCTCTCCGACGCCTACCGTGCGGCCTCGCAGACCATCCCGGAGGAACTCAAGGACGAAGACCTCCGCGACCTCATCGAGTGGCTCGGAGAACTCGTCCGTCAGGTCGACTCCAGCCTGCTCGACGAATGGGAGGAGCTGATCGCCGGGGTGGACAACGGACGTTTCGATCCGCATCGACCGGACGAGCCGATCGTCCCTCCCGCACCCAAGCGCCTGACGAGCAACATCCGCGCCTTCCGCATCCTGGTGCGCAACGAACTGTTCCGCCGGGTGCAGCTCGCCGCGAGGGAAGACGTGAACGCGCTGGCCGAGCTCGATCCGGGGTTCGGCGCCGACGCGTGGTCGGACGCGCTCGACGGATACTTCGCCGACCACGACGAGATCCTCACCGGAGCGGATGCACGCAGCTCGAAGCTGCTGATCCTCACCGAGGGGCCGACCGTCTGGACGGCGCGCCAGATCTTCGACGACCCGGCCGGGGACCACGACTGGGGCATCTCCGCGACGATCGATCTCGCCGACTCCGACGAGGCGGGCGAGGCCGTCGTCACCGTCACCGGAGTCGATCGGCTGTAGGCGCAGGCCCGACCACTGCCCCCACCCGCTCCACACCGACGATCCTGCCGAACCTCGCCAGCGTCTCGCGTCGGTGGGAGGCGGCGATCACGGTCCCGTCGAACCGTGCGAGCACGTCGGAGATGATGCGCTCGGACTCGGCGTCCAGGCTCGCGGTGATCTCGTCGACGATGAGCACCCGCGGCGCACGACACAGTGCCCGTGCCAAGGCCAGCCGGGCGCGCTGACCTCCCGACAGCCGGGCACCGTGCTCACCGAGCTCATCATCGAGGGTGATCCAGTCATCGGCCCCCACCGCTGTGAGGGCTTCGAGCAGCTGCTCGTCGGTGCGGGGGTCCGCTCCGCGCATCAGGTTCTCTCGGACCGTGCCGTGGAAGAGACGGGCGTCCTGCTCCACCACTGCCACGACACGGCGCAGCTCGTCGTCGCGGATGCGGCCGAGCGGATAGGCGACGCCTGCCGCGTCGACGAGCGCGACGGTGCCGGCTGAGGGGTCCCACAGGCGGGCGGCGAGCGCGATGACCGTGCTCTTGCCCGCTCCGGACGGCCCGGCGAGACCGACGTGCTCTCCCGGATCGACGTCCATCGACCACCCTCCGAGCACGTCGGTCCTGTCGTCGTAGGAGAACGACACCTTCTCGAAGCGCACTCCGACGGGGCCATCGGTCAGTGCGATCGGGCGCTCGACCGGCGCCACGACCGGAGCACGGTGCAGACCCGCCCCCACACGGTCGGCGCTCGCGATCAGCGGGTGCAGCTCCGACACCGTGTGGGCGGCCTCTGCCACCGCCGCCACCCCGGCGACCGCGAGCGCGATCACCGCGGGAAGCAGCGCGGCCTGAGCGCCGCCCACCGTGCCGCCCGCCGTGCCGCCGAGGATGAGGGACGCCGCGATCACGCCGATCACCACGGCGGTGAGGATCAGCTCGCGCGTGCCGTCGACGAGATGGGCGATGGCCTCCCTCCGACGGCTGAGCGCCGCCGACCTCCGGGTACCGGCGACCGCCTCGCGCACGACGCGACCCTGCAGGCCGTAGGCGAGAACCTCCCGCACGGCGCCGAGAGCATCGACCAGCCGTTCCGACTGATCCTCCCGTTCCTGCTGCTCGCGCGCCCCCACCCGGCGCGCCGGACCTGCTCCCGCCCAGGCGGTGAGCGCGACGGCTGCCGCTCCGCCGAGCATCACGAGCGCCGCCACGGGCATCACGACGAACGCGCAGACCACGGCTCCGAGGAACAGAGTGAGCGCGGCTCCGATCTGCGCCACCGTGTGCGCGTAGAAGAACTCCAGCTTCTCGATGTCGGTCATCGCCACGGAGGCCGCGCGGCCCGAATGCTCCCGGCGCCGCCCCGGAACGCTGCGGGAGTAGGCGTCGAAGAGAGCCATCCGCAGCCGCGCCAGCACCCGGTACGCGAGGGCGTGCGACACGTCCATCTCCCGCCAGGTGAGGAAGGTGCGCAGCAGCACGAGGGCGCCGAGCGCCACCCACCAGACAGCCGGAGGCCAGGTGCCGTGCACGACGGCACCGCCGACGCCGAGTGCGGTGAGCACCCCGATGGCGGCGAGGGCGCACAGACTCGTGGTGGCGATCAGGTAGCTGCCGATGATGCGACGCCATTCCGGTCGCAGCGGCGGAAGGAGCCGGGCGAGGATGGCCCATGACGAGGTCACGGAGCCTCCTCCACGAGCACCCCGTCACGGAGCACCCGCACGTCGGCCACGCGGGCGAGCGCCTCGGGGCGGTGGCTGATCATGAGCACGATCCTCTCTTCGGCGACGCGTTCGAGCGTCTCGGCGACGGTCAGGGCGCTGCGGTCGTCGAGGGCGCTGGTCGGCTCGTCGACGAGCAGCACGGGACGACCGGCCAGCAGCGCTCTGGCGAGGGCGAGGCGTTGGCGCTGTCCTCCCGACAGACTCGTCCCGGCCTCCGCCACCCTCGCCTCGAAGCCGCCGGGGATGGCCCTGATCTCGTCGAGCACACCCGCCGCGGCACAGGCGCGTTCGACATCCTCCCGATCCGCACCGAACAGATCGATGTTCTCCCGGATGGTGCCGGCGAAGAGGACGGGCCGCTGCGAGACGACCGCCACATCGCTCGGCTGGAGCGGACGCCGGTCGAGCTCGACCGTTCCCGCTGCCGCGGGCAGGAATCCGAGGACGAGGTCGAAGAGCGTGGACTTGCCTGCGCCCGAAGGCCCGGCGATCGCGTGGACCTCTCCGCGTTCGGCGAGGAGATCGACACCGCGGAGGACGTCACGATCGGCACCGGGGTAGCGGTAGGAGAGCCCGGAGATGCGGAGTTCCTGGCCCCGAGGACGAGCGTGTGCGTCGGGCTCCACCCGCGTCGTTGCGAGAGGTGGCGTTCGACGGAACGCTCCGAGGGCCACGAGCTCTGGTACGGCGGTGAGACCGAGGAAACCCGCGTGCCAGTGTCGGGAGAGCTCGCGCACCGGACGGAACGCCTCGGAGGAGAGCAGCAGCAGCGCGTAGACCTCGACGGCCGGCGGCTCACCGGTCAGGACCGCGACGACCGCGAGCCCCGCGGCGACCACCACGCCGGCCTGCACGGCGAGGTCTGTGATGGCCGTCTCCGCGAGCGACGTGCGCATCACGCGTTCGGTGGCCAGGCGCAGCGCCTCCGATCTCGTGTGCAGGCGCGCCCGTGTGGCGGGGACATCTCCCAGTGCGCGCAACGTCGACATTCCGCGAAGGGACTCGAGAAGGTCGCCGCTGAGAGCCTCGTAGCTGTCCCAGTGCTCGAAGCCTCGACGGGCGAGCATGCGCTTCCACAGCAGCGGGCCGAGCACCGCGAGCAGGATCCCCGCCGCGACGCACAGCGCGATCAGCGGGGACAGCACCGCCACGAGGCACACGGCGATCAGGCTGCCGACGACGAGCTGCACCACGGCGGGGATGTACTTCGACACATAGGCGTCCGTGCCGTCGATCCCGTCGCCGAGCGCGAGCTGCGTCGAGCCGTCCCTGAGACCGGCATCATGCAGTCGCTCCGGCACGAGGACCGCGGAGACGGCCGCGCCGCGAAGGTCTTCCCTCACCCTCCCGCCGAGACGCGCGGCGGCATCTCCCTGCACGATGGTGAGCAGCATCCGCGTCACTCCGATCACGAGGATCGCCCCGATGCCGACGACCGCGCCCTGCCCCTCACCGCGCACGAGAGCAGCGAGCGACCACGCGAGAGCCAGCGCCTGCAGCAGGTGCGTCGCGTATACGAGGAGAAGGAGGAGGGTGCTCCAGGCCAGCAGCCAGGGGTGCCGTCGCGCTTCGCGCCACAGCTCGGGGACGATCATCATCGTGAGCCTCCGGGAGAGTCGAGGAAGGCGATCGCATGGAGGATCCACCGCCCTCCGGTCGAGGAGAAGCCGGACACCGGGCGAGCGCCACAGCCTCCGTCGAGGGCCGCGCGGTAGCAGAGACCGGCCGCGGTGAGGTGGGCGTTCCAGAGCGCGGTGCCGATGACCGGTGCCGGAGCCGTGGTCGGCACGGACCAGGAACGGACGGCGCTCGCACCCCGCACCCAGGCTTGTCCGGAGGCGCGCGCGACGCGATCGATCTCCCCGCGCGGGGACAGGCGATCTCGCGCGGAGGTCCGGACGAGGAACTCGGACGTGGACGGCGAGCGCCTGGAGCCGAGAGCACGACGTGCCGCGTCGATCGGCACCGGGGTGTGCGGGAGCTCGACCGCGGCGAGCGGGATCTCGGGGACGAGCCCCCGCCGCAGCCAGCTGTCGACGTCGGAAGCGCGGGGCACGCCGAGCAGTCCGCGCAGCCGGGACGACGGCCCGAACTGCCCGCGCCCCGCCCGCGCACCCAGCAGGAAGCGCACCGCGGCGACCGCGTAGGCGGTGTCGGCGATCCAGAGCGGCCAGGCCCGATGCCGGTAGCGGCCGAAGGATCGACCCGGCTGGACCGTGAACACCACCCGCGCGATGCCGTCCCCCGCGGTGGTCGACGGCCATCCGTCCACGCGATCGGAACGCGGATCACGCCGCAGGAACAAGCCTCCGTCGTGGTCGACCGCCCAGCGCACACCGACCGCGTCGACGAGGTGCGTCTGCACCGGGTAGCACGCCCCGGCTGAGGGCACCGGGCGACGGCGGATGCTCGTGGCCGTGCCGTCCTCCACCCGATGGAAATCCCCGGGGTGCCACAGTCCGTCGACGAGCTCGCGCACACCGACAGGAGGTTCGTCCGCCACGGCTCCGGTCCGTCCCCAGGCGTTCACCCGCGGGCCGGGCGGCAACGGGCCGGACGGCACCCGCGTCGAGTGCACCTGGTCGAGCGGTGCGGACACGCCATGCTCTTCCCGCAAGCTCTGCGTCATGGTCGGCCTCACATGTGCGGGGCCGGGAGGAGCGTGAAGTCCTCCGGTCCGCCGCTCCAGGTCGTCCGCCAGCCGCGCTCCTGCGCCGCCTCTCGGAACCGGGGCATGCCGAGGTACGAGAACGCGGCCGGTGCGTTGGGGACCAGCCCCGTCACGATCGAGCGCACCACGCGCAGGTCGGTGCGCCGCACGTCGGAGGTCGTGAGGTCGCGCGTGAGCACGCGGTGGCCGCGATCAGCCAGGCGCGCATGGACCTCGTCCATCGTCACCGGTTCCACTGCGCTCAACGGGAGTACTCCCTGCACCGGATCCTGGAACCGGCGCGCCTCTCCGTGCACGGTCGGGTCCAGCCAGACCTGCACGTGTGCGCCGAGGTCGATCACCTTCTCGAACTCGACTCCGGCCGCGGTCGTGTAGTCGGCGTCCGCACGGAACTCGAGGGTGAGTCCCTTGGCCATCAATCCCTCGGCGACGGCGCGGAACACCCATCCGTCCGCCGTCGTGCAGCCCTGCGTGTAGATCCAGGTGTGCACGGCTTCCAGCACGGCCTTCCGTGCGGCACGTGCAGGATCGAGTGCGGCCGAGAACCCCGCGGCGTAGAGGCCGCGCTCCGGATCGTGCACGAGAGCACCGATCGCCGGGGCGAACTCCGACGGCATGGCGACCAGCCACACACGCAGGCTGCTCCCCTCCAGATCATCGAGGAGGCCCGGGACCGTCGCAGGGTCGATGCCGAACGTCGGCCCGTCGAGGTGCCACCACACCTCGAGCGCGTCCCGCTCGATCACCTCGATCACCCCGCGGTCGCGCGCATCGTCGAAACCCGCCCCCGTGGCGATGCCGGCGTAGTTGAGATGATGCGTGCGGGGCAGGGAGCGGAAGCGGGATTGCCGCCAGTTCAGGTGCACGAGGGAATCCGGCATCCACACCGAGCCCCCGTCGAGATCGTCGCAGCGCGCCCACAGCGTCGGCGTGGACGCCTCCAGCCGCTGATACGGGAAGCCCGGACGGGATAGCTGCCAATCGGCGAAGCGCGGAAGATCCGCATCATCGATGACGGTCTCCCCGTCGGCGCGCAGTTCTTCCGCTGAGGCGACGCGGAGGTCGTGCGGCGGCAGCACGTCGGGCAACCAGTTGCCGCAGTACCGCTCCACGCCTTCACCGATGGCCGCGATGCGCGCCTGCGCGGGGTCTCCGAACGAGGTGCCGAGCGAGACCCGATCAGCGGGCCATTCGCCGAGCAGGCGGGCATCGGCCACTGATGCGGTGAGAGCCAGATACCGGTGCGGAGCGCCGATCGGATGCGGAACCTCGCGCACGGAGCGGATGATGCCGGCCTCCGCGTCGACGAGCGCCTCGGCAGGCAGGGTCGCTCGAGCGGTGCGGTGATTCGGGGTGTCGTGCGCGTTCATGCTGTCCTCTCGTAGCGCCAGCGACCGGTCTCGGGCTCGAAGGCCGATCTGGTGCGGCGGGTCGGATGCCGATCGACGCCTGCGGGCTCGGATGCCGACGCTGTTCCCGCCGACGGCAGACCGGTCTCGGTGAGCCAGGTGTCCAGCACCCCGCCGATGCCGCCCGCCCTGCGCAGTCGGGAGCGGACGTCGTCATCGTCGATGTCGGCGGCGAGCCGGTGGCCCCAGGGCCCGTCGACCAGGTGCAGCGGCCCACGCCAGGCATCGGCGAGCCGGCCCGCATCCGTGAAGAAGAAGTCGTGGTCGCCGCGGACGAGCAGCAGGGGTACGCGGAGGTCGCCGTATGCACGGTGCAGATCGACGGCGGGCGCTGACCACAGGCGACGCCAGCCGGAGAGCACCTCCCGCGACCACCCCCATTCCGCAGCGGCCCGGTGCACGCCGACCTCGGATGCCCGCGCCACCCTGGCCTCGAGCTCCTCATCGTTCAGCGGGGGAAGGGAACGCGCCCCACGACCGTGCTGGTGCCACCACCCGATCCGGTCTCGCAGGTGTGGTCGCCCGTTCTCGTCCCACGCGGTCTCGGCGAGCCCGAGAGCCGGAACGAGGAGCACGAGTGCATCGACGTCGACCGACCTCGCCGCCTCGAGCGCGGTGTGGGCGGCATACGACCCGCCGGAGAGCAGGAGCGGCAGCCCGGGGCTCTCGGCCCTGACAGCATCGACCACCGCGCGGCCGTCTGCACGCTCGGAGAGGTAGGGGTGCCATTCGCCGTCGGACGAGTGTCGGCCGCGCACGTCGTGGATCACGCAGCGGTAGCCGCGCCTCACCCACGCCCGCGCGGTGTCGGCGTGGCGCCAGGCCCCGTAGGGAGTGCGGATGACCACCACGCCTCGCGTCTCTGCGGGCGACCAGGCCCATCCGCGCAGCAGGGCGCCGTCATCGGCGACGACGACATGAGGACGGGCATCGCGCGGCGGGGTCATCGGAGCAGCCTCGGCGGTGCCGCGGGGAAGGGGAGCACCGTGTGCTCGGTGACCGATCCGGTCGACGGCACCAGCTTCCACAGGGTCGTGCGCAGGTGGTCGAGGTCGGCGTCGGCTCGCGCCCAGGTGAGGATCACCTGCAGCAGCCGGGCGAGCACGAGCACCGCGGTCGCGTCGTCGACGGGCGTGGCCGGGGCAGGCCCGGACTGCTGCCATGCCTCGGTCGAAGCCGGCGCGCTGCTCGCGGCCAGCCGTCGCGCTGATACCTGGGCCGAGGTCGGGTCGTGCTCGTCGAGCGCGAGCGGATCGATCAGGATGCTCTCGCCCTCGCGGTGCACACGCAGCCAGGCGACACCCTGCAGGGGAAGCATGTCGAGGTCGGACCACCGACGGCGGTCGAGCCCGTCGTCGGCGTAGGCGACGACGAGGGAGGTGTCATCGGGCAGCGCGGACTCCGGATCGAGGACGGTGACCCGCGCACCCCAGGACTGGAGGACGCGTTCGAGCCCGTCGACCAGCGCGCCTGCTCCCAGCACGCAGACGTCGCGGCGCTCGTCCGGCCAGCGGCGGAGCGCGTCCACCGACTCGCGCTCCTGCACCTCGAGCATCAGGCGGTCGAGGAGCGCGGAGGCCGCACCGTCCGAACCACCGTCCGGAGTCTCGAGGGCGTCGAACAGCTCGGCGGGTGGTGCGTCGATCAGGGCGAACCGTCCGGTGCGCAGGCGGATCCGGGGGCGACCGTCTGCGCCGAGGACGAGATGGGCTCCCGAGTCGGGGAGCGGCAGGATGCGGGATTCGGAAGTCATGGAGTCTCTCGGTGAAGGGCCCGGCCGGGCGCGAACGCCCGGCCGGACTGGAGTGCGCTCGAAAGCGCGGCGGAAGGATCCGCGATCAGTCGAAGGGGTTCTCGACCAGTGCGTTGGAGTGCGATGCCGACAGGTGCGCCAGCTGCTCGGACTCTTCGATCTCGGCGAGGATCTGCTTTTCCATTTCGTTCTCCTTCAGTGAGTTTCCGACCCGCGGTGTGCGGGGCGGGTCCACGGTGGGACGAGATCGACCCTAATTGATAATGATTCTCAATATCTACTAGTCTGGCGAACATGCCTTCCTCCCTCCCCCTCCTCGCCGCTGATCACCGGGCCGGGACCGTCTTCGAGATTCATGGCGACTCCCGGCGTGTCGCGGTGGCCGACAGCTGGCTCGCCGAGCACGCCGGATTCCTCCGCCTGCCCTCCGGCACGAACGACCGCTGGGCGTTCGCCGACGACCGCGGCGGCGCTCTGGTCGTCGGCGGCGGCACCGTACGACGCATCCCGATCGCCATCCCCGCCGAGCACCTCGCCTGCGACCCGTCCGGTCGTCACGTGGTCGTCACCTCCGGCCTGGGCATGAACGACGAAGCCTGGAGCGACCTGGTGACCGTCGTGGATCTCGCGACCGACTCGTCCACGCGGTTCCGCGCCCGTGTCGGCGAACCCGGGGTCGTCGTGGCTCCCGACCAGGCCTCGGGCGAACCGACGATCGTGCTCCGTCACCGCGAACCGGGAGCCGTCGAAACGATCCCCCTCGCCGCGGCGCTCGCGGTCGGCCCCCACACGCCGGTACTCCGCGGAGGCCTCCTCACCGACCTCGCCGCAGACGGCCACGGCGACGTGATCGACCCCGCCTCCGGCATCATCGGCATCGCGACGAGCCGCGGCCTCGAGCGCTTCGTCGTCGACGGCGGTGCGCCCCGGGCCATCGGCATCGTCCCCTGGCCCGTCGACGGACGGGCGTACTACCTGCGTCTCGCCGGTGACACCGGGCGGGTGACGGGGATCGTGCGCGGGGGTCCGGCCTCGCCGGGATCGTGGCCGGAATGGACGAACACCTTCGTCGAGATCGACCTCGCATCCGGAACCTCCCGCGCCGTGCCGCTGCCGCCGGGGCTCGCGTTCCGGTTCGCGCTGGCTGCGGGTGTTGCAGCCGTCTCGGTCATCCACCCCGACGGAGACGCGGTGCTCGTGATCGATCGCGAGGAGGCACGTGTCTCCCGGGTCGTGCCGATCCCGGCGATGACGCATCCCCCTCGCGCCGGTCGGCTGCCGTGGGACGGCGTCGACGGTCGCCCCGCGCAGCGCCGGTCCATCGCGATCGACCCCGTCGGCGGCACGATCGCGGTCACCAGCGGTGGCGACGGCACGATCCTCCTCCTCGACGGAACCGAGATCTCGACGGTCGAGCTCCCCACCCCGCTCGACGAGGGCGGGCATCTGCTCTGGGCGTCCGATGGCGACCGCGTCGACGACCTGGTGGGCCGATGAACGCGCATCGGGCCGTATTCGACGATGCCCTCGCGCGCGCCGAACGCCACGGTCGGCCGGGGCTCCCGGTCGGCGGCTTCACCCTGGGGCGGGCCGCCGACCGCAGCCGCCGCGGCATCCATCGCCTCGACGGCTCGACCGTGATCGAGCCGGACGGCCACCTCCATCGCATCTTCCCCTCCCCCGACGGCAGCCGCATCGCGGTGGAATGGGCACCCACCGCCGACGAGAATGCCGTCTTCGGCCTCGTCGATGTCGCCGCCGGCACACTGCGCCTCCACCCCGACATCCGTCTCCGGTACGACACCGTGCTCTGGGCGGCCGATTCGCGGAGCCTCGACGTGGTCGCCAGCCGCGACCGCCGGCTCGTGACCCTCGACGTGGAGACGGGCGAGACAGAGGTGGCTCCCCTGCCGAGCGAGGGCCGGCTGCGACTGTTCCCCGGAGGAGAGAGCGGCCTGCGCGCCCTCAGCTCCGCCGGTGCGGGAACCACTCTGACCGACCGGGCGACGGGGACGCCGCTGGGACGGTGGTCCGCGCTGTTCCGCGCCTGGCGACTCGGCACCGGGGTGCTCGTATGGCATGACCGGGGTCTGGATGCCGTGCTGATCGACGCCGCAGCCGATGCGGCAGATGACCGCGCGCCCTGGCACTGGCACGACCCCGATGTACGGATCGTCGACGTCGCGGTGCAGGACGACCGGGTGGTGGTGCTCGCCGTCACGGAAGGGCGGAGCGTGCTCATCGACCTCGACGACGGCATCGAGGTCGGCCGCACAGAACCTGCCTCCTCCGACGTCGATGTGCTCACCACGACGATGATCGGCGTCGACGACGGCGTACTGCGTCTGGGCGTCGAAGGCCCCCTCACGCCACCCCGCATCGTCGAGCGCGCACAGCTCGGCACCACGATCCTGCCGCCCTCCTCCTCCCGCGCGACCACCGTGCGCCACGACATCCCGGCCGGCGACGGCGCGACCCTCACGGCGCACGTGACGTCGCCGAGTGCCGCGGAGGGGATCCCGGGCGCGGGGACGACGGGCCCGCTGCCGCTGATCCTCACCTGCTACGGCGGCTTCGGCGTGCCGCACCTGCCCGTGTTCGAACCGACCGTGCCCGCATGGGTCGGGTTCGGAGGTGCCTACGCCTCCGCACAGCTCCGTGGCGGAGGCGAGCGCGGTGAGGCCTGGCGCCAGGCAGGATACGGCGAGCGCAAGCGCCGCACGGTCGCCGACCTCGCCGACGTCGCCCGCGGTCTCATCGCGGCCGGTGTCACCCGCCCGGATCTGCTCGTCCTCGCCGGGGCCTCGCTGGGTGGGGTCGTCGCCGCCGCGTGCGCGCTCGAACATCCGGAGCTGTGCGCGGGGTTCGTGACCACAGCGGCCCCGCTCGACCTGCTCGCCCTCGACGATCATCCGCTCGGGTCGAGCTGGCGTGCAGAGTTCGGCGACGACGGCACACCCGCGTCCCGTGCCCGGCTCGGCGCGCTGTCTCCGCTCGCACGCGCCGAGTCGCTTCCGGTCGGTGCGCCGGTCCCCTCCTACCTGGGAGTGGTGCTCGGCGAAGACAGCAGGGTCCTCGCACGCGACACGCATCGGATGGTCGAGTCGCTGCGTCGAACGGGCGGCTCGGCCCGCTCATGGACGGCAGCGGGGGCAGGCCACGGCGCGAACGAGTCCGTCGCCCTGCACGACCTCGGCCTCGCAGTGCTCGACTTCGCAGCATCGGTCACGGCCACGGCCACGAAGCGCATCGCGTCAGGCAGCACGACCGGAGGCACCCGATGAGCGATTCGACGGCCGTTCTCACCGAACGACGCGCCAGACGCCTGCCCTTCCGACGGCAGCCGAGCGAACAGCGCACTCTGCCCCGCAGAGGAAGTCGACGGGTGCTCCCGGTAGGCCCGACCGTGACGACGATCGCCGTGCTCGCCGTTCTCGTCCTCGTGGTCTCCGCCGCCACCGGCCCCGTCGCCGTTTCCCCCCTCGATGCCGCCAAGATCGTGATCGGCCACCTGATCCCCGGCATGCCCTGGATGACGGACGGAACGCTCACCCCGCTGCAGGACCAGGCCGTGTGGCAGTTCCGGGTGCCCCGGTCGCTCCTGGCCGCACTCTCGGGAGCGGGACTGGCTCTCGCCGGAGCGATGATGCAGGCCGTCGTGCGCAATCCCCTCGCCGAGCCTTACATCCTCGGCGTCTCCTCGGGCGCGAGCGTCGGCGCCGTGCTGGTGATCGTCTCGGGCGGTGCCACCTTCCTCGGTCTGTCGATGAGCGGTGCGGCGTTCGTGGGGGCGATGGTCGCCTGCCTCCTGGTGGCCATGCTCGCGCGCATCCGCGGAGAGCTGTCCCCGACCAGGATGATCCTCGCCGGGGTCGCGCTCGGTGCCCTGCTGAGCGCGGTGACCAGCTACCTCACCCTCACCACCGACGCCCAGAACGTCGTGAGCGTGATGTTCTTCCTGCTCGGCAGCGTGTCAGCCGCCGACATGTCGACGCTCTTGATCCCAGCGGTCGCGCTCGCGATCGCCTGCATCGCGGTGTTCGGACTCTCCCGCTCCATGAACGCGCTGCTCGCGGGCGACGAGTCGGCGATGGCCGTCGGAGTGCGCACGACCCGGGTGCGCGGCGTGCTGCTCGTGCTCGCCTCGCTGCTGACCGGAGCGATCGTCGCCGTGAGCGGCGGCATCGGATTCGTCGGGCTCGTCGTGCCGCACATGGCCCGACTCCTCGTGGGCTCCGACCATCGGCGGATGCTGCCCATCACGATCCTCGGCGGTGCACTGTTCCTGATGGTCGCCGACCTGCTCGCACGGACGGTCGCGATGCCCACCGAGATCCCGCTCGGAATCCTCACCGCCTTCGTCGGGGCTCCGTTCTTCCTGTGGTTGATGCGCAGCGGAGGCGATCGGGCGGGGTTCGACCGATGAGCGTGCACTTCGACGGCGTGAGTGTCGCCCGCGGTGGTCGCACGGTGCTGCACGGGGTCGACCTCGAGGTCGGCACAGGCCGCATCGTGGGGCTCCTCGGCCCGAACGGCAGCGGCAAATCCACCCTGCTGCGCACCCTGTTCACGGGTCAGCGTCCGCAGCGGGGGCGTGTCCTGATCGACGGGGTCGACGTCTCGCAGCTGCCGCCGCGTACGCTCGCGCGCACCGTGTCCGTCATGCTCCAGGACGCCCCGTCCGAGTTCGATCTGACCGTGCGCGAGACGGTGCTGGTCGGCCGCTCACCCCACCGTCCGCCGTTCAGCCGGGACACCCCGGAGGATCAGCGCATCGTCGACCAGGCCCTGCGCACCGCGGACGTGCACGATCTCGGCGACCGGCTGGTGCGTCGACTCTCGGGCGGTCAGCGCCAGCGGGTGATGCTCGCCAGAGCCCTCGCGCAGAGCGGCGAGATCCTCGTGCTGGATGAACCGACGAACCACCTCGACATCGCGCACCAGCTCGATCTCATGCGTGTGGTGAGCGGACTCGGCACGACCGTGATCGCCGCCCTCCACGATCTCAACATCGCCGCCGCGTTCTGCGATGACGTCGCGGTGATCGACGAGGGCAGGATCGTCGCCTTCGGCGCTCCGGACACCGTGCTCACCCCCGCGCTCGTCGACGAGGTCTTCCATGTGACCGCCCGCATCGCCGTCGAGGTCGACACGGGAGCACGCGCGATGACCTTCCACCCCAGACAACCCCGACCCCTCACCTAGGAGAAGAAGAATGACACCACGTACCCGACCCACCCGCCTGCTCGCCGCCGTCTCCGTCGGCCTCGGCGCGATCGCCCTCACCGCCTGCGGGAGCGGAGTCTCCACGGGAGCAGCGCCCGCCTCCTCCGGAGAGGCGATCAGCATCGAGAACTGCGGCCGCACGGTCGAGATCCCGGCCACGCCGACGGCCGTCGTCGGACTGCACCCCTCGCAGACCGAGCTGCTGCTGCGCCTGGGTCTCGCCGATTCGCTCGTCGGACAGGCGCAGGCCACCGCGGACGAGCTGCCGAGCGACGTCGCAGACCTCGCGGCCGATGTGCCCGTCATCGGCGGAGACGCACCGCCCAGCCGGGAGGAACTGCTCGCCGTCGAACCCGACTTCGTCTACTCGCCGACCACCTACGAGTTCACCGCGGAGCAGGGCTTCGCCAGCATCGAGCAGCTCTCCGAGGCCGGCGTCGCCGCGTACACCGCGACCGGCGGATGCTTCGACCGGCGCATGGAGGGCACGGTCGACGACCTCTTCATCGACCTTGAGAACCTCGGCGAGATCTTCCACGTCGAGGACGAGGCGAACGATCTGATCGAGTCGTCCAAGGCCGAGCTCGCGACCGTCGATGCGGCGCTCGAAGGCAAGGATCGCCCCCGCGTCGCCCAGGTCTTCGTGGAGGGCACGACCCTCACCGCGATCGGTGCCGGCATCGAGTACGACATCCTGAAGCGCGCCGGTGCCGACAACGTCTTCACGCCGGACGATCCCGCGTTCGCCGACTTCTTCGCCGCCGAGATCACCCCGGAGTCGCTCGCGTCAGAGGCACCGGACGCGATCGTCTTCGCGGTGTCCGACCCCGCGCACGAGGCGGCGGTCCGCTCCTACCTCGCCGCGACGTTCCCCGACATGCCCGCCGTGCGCGACGGTCGACTGATCGCGGTGCCGTCGACCGACCTGTTCCCCGGCACACTCGGGAACGTCTCGGCCGTACGGCTGATCGCCGAGGGCCTCCACCCGGACGTCGTCTTCGACTGAGCATCACTTCCCCGTCTGCTCCCCTGGAGAGCGTGTGCTCTCCAGGGGAGCAGACGGAAGAGACATCTCCACGATGTCAGAAGGGTGAGGCGTCAGATCTCGTAGACGTCTCGACGGTGGGCGACACGCACCACGGTCACGAGCACCTGGTCGTCGATCACCTCGTAGAGAACGCGGTAGTCGCCGATGCGCACCCGCCAGGCATTGTCGTAGCCGGAGAGCTTCCGGACGCCGGGAGGGCGGGGATCGCTTTCCAACTCAGCGATGCCGACGAGAATCCGTCGACGGATCTGCGCGTCGAGTTTGCGTATCTCTTTCGCGGCCGCTGTGGTGAATTCGACCCGATAGCTCGTCACGCAACTTCCGTGACGAGCTCATCGAGCGACACCCGCCGGCCATCGTCGGCAGCTTTGGCTGTCGCGAACTCGGCCGCATCGCGCGCGGCCTCGAGCTCTTCGAGCAGTTCCAGATCAGCCACGCTGATCACGACGGCCGTGAGCTTCCCGTGGCGGGTGACGCCCACGCGCTCGGAACCGTAGGCGACACCTCCGAGAACGTCGGCCAAGCTGTCGCGAAGATCCTTCGACGGGACGTTGCGGCTGATCGTGTTCATGGCCCCATTCTACCCCTTATGTACATAAGCGGTATAAGATACCTTAATCACGCCTGCATGACGGCGAGGACGTTGCCCGCGGGGTCGCGGAACCACGCGATGTCCGGCCCTCGCCCGTTCCCGCGGACGATGCCGCGCTCGTCGGAGGGGAACTCCTCGTCGCTGTAGATCTTCGTCTGGACGCCCCGGGCGATGAGCTCGTCCACGGCGGCGTCGACATCCGCCACCGGGAAGTTCAGGATCGTGAAGCTCGCCGGCGTGTGGTTCGGCTTCGAGTACACGAGGATCGAGCCGCCACGGGGCAGGCGCAGGTCGAGGAACCCCATCGCGTTGCGCTCGACGTCGAGCCCGAGCGTCGCGCCGTAGAACTCCTCCGCCGCGTCGATGTCGTCGACGCTGAATCCGCTGAACGCGTTGTCCGCTGTGAAAGCTGCCATGGCTCCAGCATCCGCCTCCTCGGCGCGCTTGTCGATGCCTTCTCGGCTCCCTCTCACCCCGCGGCGCGCACGAGCCTCCCGACCAGGTCGACGTAATCCACTCCCGCCGCGGCGAACATCCGCGGCACCTGCGACGCCGCGGTCAGCCCCGGCATCGTGTTCACCTCGTTCAGCAGGGGACCCCTGTCCGTGAGGAAGAAGTCCATCCGCGCGACGCCGTCGCACCCCAGGGCGTCGAACATCGCGATCGCAGCGCGCTTGAGGGCCGCCGCCTCGCCCGCGTCGAGCTGCGCCGGCACCGTGAAACGCGCACTTCCGTCGTACTTCGTCGCCGTGTCGAAGAGACCGGTCGCGTGGATCTCCAGCGGCGGAGCCGCCCACCGGATGCCCCCCTTCTCGCGCAGCACGGCCACGTCGATCTCGCGCGCCCTGACGACCTCCTCGACGAGGATGCGCCGGTCGAAGCGCGCGGCCTCGTGCAGCGCGGCGAGCAGATCGTCCTCCTGGGTCACGAGACTCACGCCGTGGCTCGACCCCGCCGAGACCGGTTTCACCACGACCTCGCCGTCGAACTCCACATCCCCGATGTCGTCCGCCGTGATCAGCCGCCCGCGGGCGGTGCCGATCCCCACCGCGTCCGCCACCAGCTTCGTCGTCCATTTGTCCATGCCGATCGCACCGGCGCGCAGCCCCGAGCCCACCACGCGCACTCCGGCGAGGGCGCAGAGAGCCGCCAGCGCCCCGTCCTCGCCGAGTGCACCGTGTACGGCCGGGAAGACCACGTCCGTGCGAGTGAGCAGCGGAAGCGCGAGCGCCAGCGACTCGGCGGCGGATCCCCCGTTCGGGCGCCCGTCGACGCGCCAGATGCCGTCTCGATCGATGGTCACGCACGTCACCTCGTGACCGCCCAGCCGCAGGGCTGCACCGACCGCGGCCGCCGACGCCAACGACACGTCGTGCTCGGCGTTCTGCCCTCCCCCGATGACCAGCACCCTCGTCATGCCGCGCTCCTCCGCACTCGCGCTCCGATCCCGGTGACGATGGCGTGCGGGATCGTCCCCGCCCACCGCGCCCACTCCTGCACCGAGGGCACTGCGCCCCCGTCCGGCCCGAACACGGTCGCGATCGTGCCGCGCGGGAACAGCGCGGCACCCGTGTCCACCACGATCTGATCCATCGACACCCGTCCGACGATCGGATACCGCACGCCACCGATCTCGACGCCGGCGCCCGGCGCGAGCTCTCGCGGGATCCCATCCGCGTAGCCGACGCCCACCACCGCGAGGTGCGTCTCCGCACGGCTGACATGCGTTCCCGCATACCCGACAGCCGTGCCCGCCGGGGCGAGAGTCCCATGCACGACGGGCGCGGTCCATCGTGAAGCCCCGATCAGTGGCGTCGTCTCCGAGGGGTCGATCCCGACGAGTCCTGCGCCGATCCGCACCATCCCGAAATGGGTCGCGGGATCGGTCAGCGCCCCGGACGTCGCCGCCAGATGCACGAGCACCGGTCCGAGCCCGGCACGCAGGACCGCATCCCTGCCCTGCCGCATGCGCAGCACGGCCGCGGCGTTCGCGCCCGGATCGCCCTCGTCGGCGCGCGGCAGATGACCCATGACCCCCACGACCTCGATCCGCCCTCTGCTGGCGCGCGCCAGTCGGAAGAGCTCTGGCCACTCGTCCAGCGGAGACCCGCCACGGGCCATCCCGGTGTCCAGATGCAGGTGCACCCTGACCGGGTGCGACGTGTCCGAGCTCAGCTGACGCAGCTCTTCGGCCGAACCCACCGCGATGTCGATACGATGCTCCGCCGCTGCCTCGGCGTCGATGCCCGCCGGGTTCAGCCAGGAGAGGATGGGCACCGCGAGTCCGGCCTCGCGGAGTGCGACACCCTCGGCGACCTGCGTCACCCCGAGCCACTCGGCGCCCGCTGCGACCGCAGCCCTTGCCACGACGACGGCACCGTGTCCGTAGCCGTCGGCCTTCACGACGGCCATGATCGGCACCGGGGTCGCCGCCCTGACGATCCGGAGGTTCTCGGCGACGGCGTCGGGGAGCGTGGTCAGCGTCGGCGCCTGCAGGCGCGAGGCGATCGCGGGACGGGGGGCGGTCATGATGGTCATCGCTGCATCCTCGGGTCTTCGGTGGGGTCGGCGTACATCTCGGGGCACCCCTGATCGATCGCCTCGGGGCGCAGCTCGTAGTGCCATGACTCGTTCGCGTAGGTCTGGCACAGTCCGTAGTCGGAGCCGTGCTGGGCGAGCCAGTCGAGCGTGGGCAGGGGGCCGACGTCCACGGCGTCGCCCGACACGTGCGCCGAGGTCTGCGGCGTCGCCACCCAGCGGCGCGCTTCGTCCTCCGACCCGTAGTCGGCGATCGCGTCCTGGAGCATCCGTTCCTGCAGCCCCGGCGAGCGCCATCCGCTGTTCACCAGGAACGTGATGCCATCGCGCTCGGCATCCGAGGCCGCCCCCTGCAGGGCGTCGAGCAGCGCGGGGTCGAGGTTGCCGACCGCGACGCGGTCCACATCGAACACCGTGGGCTGATCCCCGTCACGGATCGCCCCGTCGGCGTCGCCCGGCACGTCGACGGGCTCCACGTCGTCGGGCACCGGGGTCGGCACGGGCGTGGGGAACGTCTTCGCCGTGTCGGCGAAAGCCACGGACAACGACTGCTGCACCGCGAACGCCAGGATCACGGCGGCGGCGAGCGCGACCACGACGCCGGCGGCCCGACGGCGACGACGTGCCCGCAGCGGGAGGGACGAGCTGTTGGTGTTCATGCTCCCAGTGAAGAAGGGAGCCGGTTGCCAGGGCGTATGCGCTTTTCCATATGCTCGCGATATGCCGGGGTGCGTAGGATCGCTGCCATGCGTGTGCTGATCGTCGAGGACGAGCCCTACCTCGCCGAGGCGATCCGCGATGGGCTGCGCCTCGAGGCGATCGCGGCCGATATCGCGGGCCACGGCGACACGGCGCTGGAGCTGCTGAGCATCAACTCCTACGACCTCGCCGTGCTCGACCGCGACGTGCCCGGGCCCTCCGGCGACGACATCGCCCGCTGGATCGTCGCGTCGGGAAGCGGCATCCCCATCCTCATGCTCACCGCGGCCGACCGCCTCGACGACAAGGCGAGCGGCTTCGAGATCGGTGCCGACGACTACCTCACCAAGCCGTTCGAGATGCGCGAGCTGGTACTGCGTCTGCGGGCCCTCGACCGTCGCCGCCAGCGCAGTCGACCTCCCGTGCTGGAGGTCTCCGGCCTTCGCCTCGATCCGTTCCGCCGGGAGGTGTACCGCGACGACCGCTACGTGGCGCTCACCCGCAAGCAGTTCGCCGTGCTGGAGGTGCTCGTCGACGCCGAGGGCGGTGTCGTCAGCGCGGAGGAGCTACTCGAGCGCGCCTGGGACGAGAACGCCGACCCGTTCACGAACGCCGTGCGCATCACGGTCTCCTCGCTGCGCAAACGCCTGGGCGAGCCGTGGATCATCCTCACCGTGCCGGGTGTCGGATACCGGATCGGAACGGATGCCGATGCCTAGGCGCCGTGGGATGAGCGCTCGCCTCAAGCTCACCCTCAGCTATGCGGGCATCGTGGTGGTCTCCGGACTGCTGCTGCTCGCCGCGGTGGCCCTGTACCTGCTGCGCTACGTGCCCGACGTGCAGATCTCCGCGGACATCCGCGTTCCCAACCGCTCCGACCTGATCAGGGCGTTCGTGCCGGTCGCCTCGACGGTCATGGTGGCACTGCTGGCCATCGGGCTCGGCGGCGGATGGCTGCTGGCCGGACGCATGCTTGCACCTCTGGAACGCATCGGCGACGCTGCGCGACTGGCGGCGCAGGGCTCGCTCTCGCACCGGATCGCGCTGCCCGGCCCTCGCGACGAGTTCCGCGATCTGGCCGATGTCTTCGACTCGATGCTCGAGCAGCTCGAAGCCCACGTCGCCGAGCAGCAGCGGTTCGCCGCGAACGCCTCGCACGAGCTGCGCACTCCCCTCGCGATCTCGCAGGCGCTGCTCGAGGTCGCCCGTGACGACCCGGACCGCGACGTGGACGAGCTGATCGCCCGACTGCAGCGGGTGAACACGCGTGCGATCGACCTCACGGAGGCGCTGCTGCTGCTGAGCCGGGCGGATCGCCGGACGTTCCCGCGCGAGATCGTCGATCTCTCCCTTCTCGCCGAGGAGGCCGTCGAGGCGCTGGTTCCCCTCGCCGACCGTCGAGGAGTCGCACTGGAGGTCGGCGGCGTCCCCGCGTCGGTGCTCGGGTCGGCGGCGCTGCTGCCGCAGCTGGTCATGAACCTCGTCCTCAACGCGATCGTGCACAACCTTCCGACCGGCGGGGCCGTTGCCGTGCGCACGCACTCGATGCCGCACGCGGTCGCGCTGGTCGTGGAGAACACCGGTGAACAGTTGCCTGCGCATCAGGTCGCCACCCTTGTCGAACCGTTCCAGCGCGGGGCGGAGCGCACCCGCGGCGACGACCATGCGGGGGCGGGGCTCGGCCTTGCGATCGTCGACCGCATCACGCAGGCGCACAACGGCACGCTCGTCCTCACCCCGCGGACGGACGGCGGTCTGATCGTGACCGTGTGGCTGCCGCACCCCTACCCGACGGGCCTTCCCGGCTGACTGTCCGCAGGTGTTTCGAATCGCGCAAACGGTCGGATGCGGGGCCCAGAAGGAACCATTTGCGCGATTCGAAGACGGGGCTCAGGCCACCCGCGGGTCGCGTGTCGCGGCGAGCTCGCGGCCGTAGGTGCGGGCGTCGGCTTCGGCGTTCTCCTTGAGCTCGCGCGCGGTGTCGGCGAACGCGTCGAGCGCCGGGTTGACGCCGACCAGCGTGAACGGACGCTGCACGACGCGCAGATCGAGACCCCAGACGTCTTCGAGCACGCGTCGCAGCCAGCCGGTCGAGTGGTCCCAGCCCTCCTTGGGCGAACCGGGCGCGTAGTTGCCGCCGAGCACGGTGACCAGGGTCGCCGGCTTGCCGTTCAACGCGGTGCCGGTCGGATCGATGCGTGCGTCGGTGTAGGCGAGATCGAACCAGGTCTTGAAGTGCTGCGAGACGCCGTAGTTGTAGAGCGGCACCGCGAACAGCAGAGCGTCGGCGCCGATGAGCTCGTCGGCGAACTGCGTCGCGAGGGCGCGAGCCTCGTTCTGCGCAGGGGTCCGCTGGGCCTCGTCGACGAATCCACCCGTCACGGCATCCGCCCACGCGGTCGCGGGCACGGGGTCGCTCGCCAGATCGCGACGGAAGACGGTCGAATCGGGGTGCGACGCGGTCCACTCGGCCTCGACGATGTCGGCGAGCGCACGACTGGCGGACGACGCGGGAAGGATGCTGGCATCCAGGCGGAACAGGGACATGGGCCTACCTCTCGTTTTCGTAGTCGCTCTGTTTTTCTTAGCGACATCGGTTAACGTAGCAGGGGTAGGATGGGGGGATGTCCGGGACCGACGAAGGGCGTCAGGTGTGCGACGCCGCCGTCACACTGGCCTTCAGCGTGCTCGGGAAGCGGTGGAACGGCATGATCGTGTCGTCGCTCGGGGGCGGACCCACGACGTTCGTCTCACTTCGCCGCGCCGTGGACGGCATCAGCGACACCGTGCTCTCCGATCGCCTGGCGGAGCTCGCCGACGCCGGACTCGTCGCACGCACGGTCGATGCCGGTCCGCCGGTGACCGTGTCGTACGCGCTCACGCCCGCGGGAGAAGGACTGCTGCCGATCCTGAACCAGCTCGGGCAGTGGGCCTCGGCGAACCTCGCCGAGCGCGCTCACTGACCCGAACTTCCCTCACCAGGGGCTGGGCTCGTAGTCCTTGAGGAACACGCCGTGGATGTCGTCCCCGGCCTCGCCGCGCACGATCGGGTCGTACACGCGGGCGGCACCGTCGACCAGGTCGAGCGGGGCGTGGAAACCCTCTTCGGCGAGGCGGACCTTCGTGTAGTGCGGACGCTCGTCCGTGATCCAGCCCGTGTCGACGGCGGTCATGAGGATGCCGTCCTTCTCCAGCATCTCCCCCGCGCTGGTGCGGGTGAGCATGTTGAGCGCAGCCTTGGCCATGTTCGTGTGCGGGTGTCCAGGGCCCTTGTAGCGGCGGGAGAACTGTCCCTCCATCGCCGAGACGTTGACCACGTACTTGCGGTGCGCATCGGACGCGGCCATCGAGGCACGCAGACGGCTGATCAGCAGGAACGGCGCTGTCGTGTTCGCGAGCTGCACCTCGAGCATCTCGAGCGGATCGACCTGCTCGATCGACTGCACCCAGCTGTTGACGCGGTTCACGTCGGGCACGAGGCCGCCGGCGTCGATCGCGGTGCCGTCGGCATGCTTCTCGAGCGACGACGATCCGGGCGCCATCGCGAGGCGCGCGAGATCTTCGGCCGTGAGTGCCTGACCACCCTGCTCGGCGACCGTGCCGCCGAGCGCCGCGACCGAGAGCAGCGGATGCGCATCGACCGAGGCCTGCAGCGCTTGCGGGTGCGGGTCGGCCGTGTGCCCGAAGGTCTCCATCTCGGGCAGGGGTCCGTCGGGGAGGGGCTGCAGCTCGGCATCCGCCAACAGGGAGTAAGCACCCGGCGAGCGGCGTACGGTCTGTGCGGCGTTGTTGATGAGGATGTCGAGCGGGCCCTGAGCGGCGACCGAGTCCGCCAGGCCGATCACCTGAGCAGGGTCGCGCAGGTCGATGCCGACCACGCGCAGGCGGTGCAGCCAGTCGGCCGAGTCGGGCAGGGCCGAGAAGCGTCGCACGGCGTCGCGCGGGAAGCGGGTCGTGATCGTGGTGTGCGCGCCGTCACGCAGCAGCCGCAGCGCGATGTGCATGCCGATCTTCGCGCGGCCACCCGTGAGCAGGGCGCGCTTGCCGGTGAGGTCGGTGCGGGCGTTGCGCTTGCCGTGGCTGAAGCGGGCGCAGTCCGGGCAGAGCTGGTGGTAGAAAGCGTCGACCTGTGTGTACGGCTGCTTGCAGATGTAGCAGTTGCGGGGCTTCAGCAGCTCGCCCGCGATCGGGGCGTCGACGACGCTGGTGGCGAGATCGTTGCCACGGGTCTCATCATCGATGCGGTCGGGGGCACCCGTGGCGGTGCGGGCCACCACGGCTTTGTCGGCCTCGGCGATCGCGTCACGGATCTGCTTGCGGCGCACCCGCTTCACGTCTTTGAACATCGCCGCGGTGGCCTGGCGTACCGCGATGAAATCGGGGTGCTCGTTGTCGATCCGGTGCAGCTCGCGCAGCACGCGCAGCGTGGTGGCGAGATCTTCGGGGTCGACGCCCGGTCCGAGGTCGGGTGCAGCGTCGGAGGGGGCGTCGGTCATTGTCCCGATTTTACGCGAGTGTCCTGGGACAGGCTTGATATGCAAGCATCCACTTGCCTATCGTGATCCCATGGCCGATCTGTTCCACGCGCTCGACGACGAGACGAGGCGACTCATCCTCGATGAGCTGTCGCGGCGGGACGGACAGACGCTCTTCGAGATCTGCTCGACGTTGACGATGCAGCACGGTGTGACGCTGACCCGGCAGGCGGTCTCCCAGCACCTCGCGGTACTCGAATCCGCCGGACTGATCTCCACGGAACGACAAGGCCGTTCCAAGTTCCACTTCTTCCATCCGGAACCCATCGCCCGCATCGCCGAGCGGTGGCCGACCACACGGAGCACCCCATGAGAATCGAACTGACCAGCATCTTCGTCGATGACCAGCGCAAGGCCCTCTCCTTCTACACCGACGTGCTCGGCTTCACGAAGCACCATGACATCCCCCTCGGCGATGCCGCCTGGCTCACGGTGACCTCGCCCGAAGCGCCCGGCGGACCCGAGCTCCTGCTCGAGCCTTCGGAGCACCCCGCGGTCAAGCCCTACCGCGACGCGCTCGTCGAAGACGGCATCCCACTCGCGCAGTTCGCCGTCGACGACCTCGCCGCCGAACACGCACGCCTGACCGGGCTCGGCGTCGTGTTCACCCAGCCGCCGACCGACATCGGTGCCGCCTGGGTCGCGGTTCTCGACGACACGTGCGGCAACCTGATCCAGCTGATCCAGATGAAGGCCGACGGACAGGGCTAGGCGATCCCGCCACCGTCCACGACGAGGGCCGAGCCGGTGACGTACGAGGAGTCGTCGCTCGCCAGCCAGACCACCGCCTGTGCGACCTCGCTCGGCTCGCCCATGCGGCGCAGCGGGCGATCGGCGGCTTCGGCGAGGAACGCGTTGGTGTCCTGCGCCAGCTGACGCGCTTCCTCCCGCAGCATCCCGGTGTTCACATCGCCGGGGTTGACCGAGTTCACGCGGATGCCGGCGGGACCGTGGTCGATCGCGAGCGCGCGCGTCATGTTCACGACCGCGCCCTTCGAGGCGCAGTAGGAGATGGCCTGGCCACCGCCCTTGAGGCCCCAGCCCGACCCGGTGTTGATGATCGAGCCTCCACCCGCAGCCTCCATGACCGGAACGATGTGCTTGCACATCAGGAAGATCGAGCGCACGTTCACGCCGAACACGCGGTCCCACTCCTCGACGGTCGTCTCGACGGCGGTGGTGCGACGGATGATCCCGGCGTTGTTGAAGACGACGTTCACTCCGCCGAGTTCGGCCACCGACGTGGCGATCACCCGTTCGATGTCGGACTCGCTCGCCACATCCGCCGCGATCGCGAGGGCCATGCCACCGGCCGCACGGATCTCCTCCGCGACGGCTTCGGCCGCCTCCGTGTTCAGGTCGACGACGGCGACCGCCGCGCCCTCGGCAGCGAGTGCGAGTGACGTGGCGCGACCGATGCCGCCGGCACCGCCGGTGACGATGGCCTTCTTGTTCTCGAGACGCATGGGGTGTCCTTTCGGGTACGTGCAGACGGGTCTGTCGGGGTCGGGATGTGTCAGGTGAGGGAGAGTTCGGGTGCGGTCACGGCATAGAGACTCGTGGTGCCGACGCCGGTGATGATGCGGACATGCCCGGCGAGTCTCGCATCGAGTTCCGGGTCGCCGGTGTCGACGAGGAGCGGCCGACCCTGCAGGTCGATGAGCTTCTGCTCGGGGGCGACGACGAGGAGCGGGTCGTCGCCGAGCGCACGAAGAACGGGTGCCGAGAGCTGTTGGTTGCCGCGCCCGAGCAGGAACCCCTGCCCGCCGATCACGGTGACGACGGCCCGCGCCGGGCCCTCGGCGATCTGGGCGAGCAGCTCCTGCTCACTCGCGCCGTGGACGAGGACGGCACCGTCGAGAACGACGTCGACGCCGAGTGGCGATCCTTCGACGCCGAGCTGCCGAGCGAGCTCCGCGGTCGTGCCGCCGGGGCCGAGCAGATAGCGCACGCCCGGTCGCATGCGGGAGACAGCCCCGCGGGCCGCAGCTTCGACCGCAGCCGCCTCGGTGACCGGCGTCGGCGCCTTGCGTGCCTGAGTGCGGCCCGCACGATGCGGCACCCGGAGCATTCCGTACAGCGTGGGGTCGACGCGGGCGCGCCGCATCGCGGCCTCGTCGATGTCGAGCACCTCACGCTCCTCGGTCGGGAGTCCGTCGTGCTCGATCCAGTCCGCGGCGATCGATCCCGCCGCCCGCGGACTGACCGCGAACACGGGCGAGTACATCTTCACGCCTGCCGGAACTCCGAGCACGGCCGGCAGACCGTGCGCCTGTCGGCAGCTTTCGGCGTCGAGCGCGGATCCGTCGTCGCACCTTCCGCCATCGGGCTTTTCACCCGACGGATGCGTCGCGGCGCCGAGCCCCGAGACCGCGTCGCGCAGGGTGCCGTCGCCACCCACGACGAGGAGCAGATCGACCCCCGCCGCGGCCAACGATGCGACCGCACGCGAGGTATCCGCCGCCTCCGTCACCTCGGTCACACCCGCCTCGGTCACGCCCGCATCGCTCGAGCACGCCCCGACGACGCACGGCACGAGACCTGCGACGCGCACCGCATCGGCGCCCATGGCTCCGGGCACCGTCGCGACCACGAGTCCCGGATGCCGTTCGGCGAGCGTCGTCAGGGCGAGGACCGCCCGTTCCTGCACGCGCGAACGGGCGCCGCGCGCGATGGCGAGGCGCTGCACGTCCGCACCGTCGGAGCCGGCGAGCCCCGCGGGCCCTCCGACTCCGGCGACAGGGTTGACGACGAGTCCGAGCATCGCGGTCAGTCCGCCCGTGCGGCCAGCTCCACCGCGTACTTCCGCTGGTATGCGCGCCAGGTGATCGCCCACCGCTCCGGGTCGTCCAGATCGTCATGGTGCGTGTGATGCACGGTCTGGTTGTGCGGGGCGGTGCGCACCACCTCGGGGGTCTCCCGCGCCTCGCGTGCCACCTCGGCGAGGGTCGCCGCATACTCGTCGAGCTCCGCCATCGAGTACGACTCTGTGGGCTCCAGCGTGAACGGCTGCGGCACCACGTAGGGGTGGTGACTCGTCCAGTAGTGCATCCCGAAGTCGGACATGCGCACGCCGATCTCCTCCGACGAGATGCCGGTCTCCTGGTACAGCTCCTCCCACGAGTAGCGCACCTGTTCGATGCGGCGGCGACCCGTGGCATACGGCGCGGATGCTCCGGGGATCGCGAGCACACGAGCCATCAGGTAGTTGTTGTTCAGCACGGCGGTCTCTGCGGCGGCGAGCAGCCCCGGAGCCCCCAGTGCCATGATCCAGGAGTAGGCCTTCACGAGCGCGGGGATGACGCCGAAGAACGGGCCGACCGCGCCGATCGACAGCTCTCCCGCCTCGACCACCCCGAAGGTCCCGTCATCGTCGCGCACCACGCGCGGTCCCGGCATGAATGGGGCGAGCGCCGCGCTCACGGCGTTCGCGCCAGATCCCGGTCCACCGCTGCCGTGCGGGGTGCCAAAGGTCTTGTGCAGGTTGAAGTGGCACACGTCGAAGCCGGCGTCGCGGGCGCGCGTGACCCCGAGGATGCCGTTCGCGTTGGCCTGGTCGTACGAGGCGAGGGCTCCGACCGCGTGCGCGGCGTCGACCCACTCCCGGATCGCCGGATTGTAGATGCCGGTGTCCTCCGGGTTCGTGACCATGATCGCCGCGGTGCGGGGCGACAACGCGGCCTTGAGCGCGTCGAGCGACGGATAGCCCTCGGAGTCGGGGTAGACCGTGATGACCTCATAGCCTGCCGCCTTCGCCGCGGCCGCGTTCGAGGGGTGGCTGAAGATCGTGGTGATGACCTCGCGGCGCTGCTCGCCTTCGCCGTTCGCCTCATGGAAGGCCCGGATCATGGCGATGTTCGACCAGATCGCCGCCGAGCCGCCCTGCGTGTGCAGCGACACCTCGTCCATGCCGGAGATCTCGGCGAGCACCCGTTCCAACTGCCAGACGATCTCGAGCACGCCCTGCGCATCGGCCGGATCCTGGTGCGGATGCATCGCGGTGAGCTGCGGGGTGTTCGCGAGCTGGTCGTTGATCTTCGGGGCGTACTTCATGGTGCAGGTGCCCTGGCCGATGTCGACGTTGAAGTCGGCACCGAGGTTCTCCTGCGACAGACGCAGGTAGTGCTTGAGCACCCGCATCTGCCCCATCTCGGGCAGCGCGGGACGAGACGGGCGACGCAGGGAGTCCGGCAGCGCGGCGACCACATCGCCTACCACCTCGCGCACGCCCGGCTCGACCTGCGACACCAGCACGCCGCGTTCACCGGGTGTGGTCAGCTCGAAGATGATCGGCTCGTCCCAGCGGGCCTGTTGGAATCGGCGGAGCGCCGGCTTGGGCGCGACGGGGAGGCTCACTTCTGCTCCTCTGCGAGTTCGGGGGCGACGACTGCGGCAAGCGCGCCGGCCAGGACGTCGATGTCGGATTGGGAGACCAGTTCGGTGACGCAGACGAGCAGGCGGTGCTCGCCCACGACCACGCCGGGTTCGATGCCCCGGGCGCGGAGCGCCGTGACGACCTCCGCCGCTGGCACCGGAAGGGTCACCGTGAATTCGCGCAGATGCACGGCGTCGTCATCGAGAGAGACACCGGGAACAGCGGCGAGTGCCTGCTGCGCGTACCGGGTGCGGGCGAGCAGCACCTCGCCGAGCTCCGCCATGCCGGTGGGACCCATCAGTGCGAGGTAGACACCGGCGGCGATGCCCCACAGGGCCGCGGCCGTGCCGACCCATTCCTTCCCCTCCTCGCGGTGTGCGAACGAGGTGCGCTCGTAGGCCACGTCGCCGAAGCCGTACTCGCCGGGCACGTCGGTGGTGGCGAGCCCGAACAGGCGCGAGGGCATCTCCATCACGAACGCGGGGTCGTCGTGCACGGCGATGAAGCCACCGTGAGCGCCGCCGAACCACTGATGCAGGCCGAGGGACTGGATGTCTCCGGTGACGATGTCGGCACCGGAGACCGAGGGCGGGGTGAGCACCCCGTAGCCGATGGGATCGGTGCCGACCACGAGCACGGCTCCGGCAGCGTGCGCGGCGTCCGCGATCTCCTGCAGCGCCGCCTCCACTGCGCCGGTGGCACTGGGCGTCTCGACCCACACGGCGGCGACATCGTCGCCGAGTGCGGTCCTGATCCCCTCCACGTCCGCCGTGCCGTTCACGGGCGGCACGTGCTCGAGCGTCAGATGGGCCCGCACGTAGTCGTGCACCTTCGCGAGCTTCGCCGGCAGCACGTCGCTGACCACCAGCACGCGCCCGCGGCCGGTGAGACGCCCCGACATGGTGAGACCGGTCGCCGTCGCCTGGTAACCGTCGTAGACCGGCACGTTCACGACGTCCATCTCCAACAGCTCCGCCATCAGCGACTGGTACTGGAACAGGGCCTGGAAGCGGCCGTGGTCCTCGTAGGGTTCGCCGGCGTAGGCGGTCAGGAACTCGCTGCGGCCGATGACCTCATCCACCACGGCGGGCACGTAGTGGTTGTAGGTGCCCGCGCCGAGGAAGCTCAGTCGTTCCTCGGTCGAGCGGTTCTTGGCGAGCAGTCCGCGCACGTGTCGGGCGAGGTCCTGCTCGGCCGCGAACGGTGCCGGCAGGTCGAGCGCCCGGCCGAGTCGCAGAGACTCCGGCACATCGGCGTAGAACTCGTCGACCGACGCGGCGCCGACGGCCGCGAGCATCGCCGCCCTCGACTCGGGGGCGGTGTTGGGGATGTACGGATGCACGAACGGAGTGGTCATGCGTCCTCCTTCACGTCATCAGCGCCCGAAGGCGGGGTCAGGGTGGCAAGAGAGAGGGTGCCGGCACGGGGAGCGGCGAGCACCGCGACACCGAAGCGTCCGAGCTCCAGACGGCCCGCATGATGCACGCCGGTGAGCAGGTCAACGCCCGGCGACGGGATCTCGAACGCGATCGGCGCGCGCCCGTGATTCAGGTAGAACGTGTAGTCGGTGGCGTCGTCTGCTCGGGTGACCACCTCGACGTCGACGTCCGTCCGCTCGCGAGCGGGAAGGCCCGCGGTGCGCAGGACGTCGCGGAACACCGTGAGCAGACCGTCCGGTTCGAACATCGCACTGACGTACCAGGCCGACCCTTCCCCCGCCGCGCGACGGGTCACCGCCGGCAGGCCGTCGAGCTCACCACTCGCATACGTGGCACGCACCTCGACGTCGTCATCCGCTTCGAGCCATTCACTCCAGGAAGGCACCGTCAGGGTCTCGCCCGCGAAGTCGATGCTCTCGGTCAGCCCGTCGGCGATCGGCCACTGCTCGTCGACCTCGATGCCGAGCAGGTCGCGCAGCAGTCCTGGAGCTCCGCCGTCGTGCACCTTCTCGGTGGCATCCACCACTCCCGAGAACGGCCCGACCACGAGGTGCCCTCCGCGTTCGACGAACGCCTGCAGCGCGTCGGCCTGCGGCTGCTCCACGATGTAGAGGTTCGGCACCACGACCACGTCGTAGCGGTCGAACGGCCCCGTCGCACGCACCGCATCCACCGGCTGGCCGAGCGTGTACAGCGCCCGGTGCCAGGCGCGGGCCTGCTGCGCCCACTGCAACCGCTGCGAGGGCAGCGATTCCGCAGCGCCGGTGCCCCACCACGAGTCCCAGTCCACGACGAGGGCGACGCGCGAGCGCACGCGGGTCCCGCGCACCGGCTCGAGCTTCTTGAGCTCATTGCCCAGCGCCTTGGTCTCCTGGAAGCTGCGCGAACGCTCGCCTCTGTGGCCGAGCATCGAGGAGTGGAACTTCTCCTGGCCGTACTTCGCCTGGCGCCACTGGAAGAACATCACGGCGTCGGAGCCGTGCGCGACCGCCTGCAGGCTCTCGATGCGGATCTTGCCCGGCGCCTTGGGCACGTTCACGTCGCGCCAGCTGGTCGCACTGGCAGAGGACTCCAGCAGCAGCCACGGCTGCCCGCCCTTGAGCGAACGCATGAGGCCGTAGTTGAGCGCGGCGCCGACGTGCGAGGTCGGGTCGGCCGGCTCGGGGTAGGCGTCATCGGTCACGACGTCTTCGACGGCGGCGAAGTCCCAATAGTTCAGGTCGCGGAACATGCTCATGAAGTTCGTGGTCACCGCGATGTCGGGCGTGACCTCGCGCAGCACGTCGATCTCCACCTGGAACAGCTCCAGCAACGCATCCGACGAGAAGCGCTCGAAGTCGAGCAGCTTGGTGGGGTTGACCGGGCCCGGAGCCTTCTTCGGCGTCTCGATGTGCTCCCACGAGGTGTAGCGCTGGCCCCACACGTTCACGCCCCAGGCCTCGTTCAGGCCGTCGAGGTCGCCGTAGCGGTGCTGCAGCCAGCGGCGGAAGTGCCGGGCCGACTCGGGGCACCAGCAGCGCGAGGTGTGATCGCCGTACTCGTTCGAGATGTGCCACATCGCAAGGCCCGGGTGCTCGCCGTAGCGCTCGGCCATGGCTCTGGCCATGCGGGCGACGTTCTCGCGCCAGATCGGGGATGAGGGACAGTACGTCTGGCGGGATCCGAACTCGAGCCGGTGGCCGTCCGCGTCCCACGGCGCCATCTCGGGGTGCGCGCGCAGCAGCCACGACGGCGGGGTCGCGGTGGCGGTGGCGAGGTCGATCGCGATGCCCGCTTCCCACAGCAGGTCGATGATGCGGTCGAGCCAGGCCCAGTCGAAGATGCCGGGCTCCGGCTCCAGCTGCGGCCAGCTGAAGATCGGCAGGCTCACCATGTTCACGCCGGCTTCACGCATCAGACGGATGTCTTCGTGCCAGGTCGCTTCCGACCACTGGTCGGGGTTGTAGTCGCCGCCGTAGGCGAGGGCGTCGAGGCGGACGCGTCGGGTGGGCTGGTCGCCACCGGGTGCGGGCACGAAGTCTCCTCTCTGAGTCATCACCGGCTGATCCCGGCCGGGCACTGGTGCAAATCCGGGATCAGCTGTATTCTGTATACACACACTAAGACGTCGTCAGAGGCCCGTCAACCCATAGGCTGACGGGCAGGCGGCAGAAGAGGGGATGCATGGCGATCGAACGCAAGAACCTGCGCTCGCAGGTTCGGCAGGAGCTGCTGACCCGCATGCGCGCCGGACTCGTGCAGCCCGGCGAGGGCATCAACGAGGTGCAGCTCGCCACCGAACTCGGCGTCAGTCGCACCCCGCTCCGCGAGGCGCTCATCGCCCTCGAATCCGAAGGACAGATCGAGAGCGAGAACGGCAAGGGCTTCCGCTTCGTCCCGCTCAGCGCCTCGGAATTCCGCGACCTCGCCCCTGTGATGGCGGCCCTCGAGAGCCTCGCACTCGAGCTGAGTCCGCCCGACGAGCTGCGTCGCATCGGCGCGCAGCTCAAGGAGATGGCCGACGCCTTCGCCGACGAGCTCGTCGAGCATCAGCTCGTCATCACCAAGGACGACGAGTGGCACAGCATGATGCTGTCGGCCTGCCCCAACGCCCGCCTGCTCGCCGTCATCGACAACGTGCGCAGCTCGTTCCACCGCTACGAGTCGCTCCTCGTGCCCGAAGACGTCAAGGTCGAACGCGTCGCTGCCGAGCACGCCGAGATCGCCCGGCACCTCGCCGACGGCGACGTCCCCGGCGCCGTCGAAGCGCTCAAGCTCAACTGGATGCACGGCATGCAGCGCATCCTCGACAACGCCACGAGCTCTTACTTCACGGCGTAGTCCTGCTCCACCCGCACGTCCTTCTGTTCCCGTCCGGACGCGACTCTTCCTCGCCCTGGGCACCCTCCGCGGAGTACCGTCTGAACCAGTACGCCTGACGCGCAGGGTCGCATCCACCGACAGGAGCAAGATCATGGCCGTGATTTCCCGAGGTTTCGGCGCTCGACGCAGGGAGAGCACCCCGGAACTCCCGCCAGGGCAGTACCTCACCGAGGACTTCCCCGTGCTCTCCGCAGGACCGACGCCGAACATCCACATGTCGGAGTGGAGCTTCGGCATCCGCAACGAGGTCGGCGAGGTCGTCTCCTGGACGTGGGATCAACTGCACGAGCTGCCCATCGAAGACGTGCACACCGATATCCACTGCGTGACGCGATGGTCGAAGCTCGGCACCTCCTGGCGCGGAGTCTCTCTCGACACGCTCTTCGAGGAGATCGACACCGCCGCCTCCTTCGCGATGGCCCATTCCTACGGTGGGTACACCACGAACATCCCCCTCGACGATCTGCTGGGCGGGCAGTCGTGGATCGCATTCGAGTTCGAGGGTGAGCCGCTCGCCCCGGAGCACGGCGGCCCCGCCCGCCTGATCGTGCCGCACCTCTACTTCTGGAAGAGCGCGAAGTGGCTCAGGGCACTCACTCTGATGGAGGAGGACGCCCCGGGCTTCTGGGAGCAGAACGGCTACAACATGCACGGCGATCCGTGGACGGAGGAGCGCTATTGGTGACGGTGGGCGGCTGGCGTGAGGCGCGGGTGACGGGCGCGCACGCGGAGACGGATTCGGCCCGCACGATCCGCCTCAGCGTGCCGGGCTGGCCGGGGAGTGATCCGGGACAGCACGTCGATATCCGGCTCACCGCCGAAGACGGCTACCAGGCGGTCCGCTCCTACTCGCTCGCCTCCTTCGGCGACAGCGAGATGATCGAACTCGCGGTCGACGAGATCCCCGACGGGGAGGTCTCCCCGTACCTGGTGCGGGACGTCCGCGTCGGCGATGAGCTCGAGGTGAAGGGCCCCCTGGGGAGATACTTCGTCTGGCGCCCGGAGAGTCCTGGTCCCGTGCAACTCATCGCCGGCGGATCCGGCATCGTGCCGCTGATGTCGATGGTGCGGGCAGCTCAGGCCGCAGGGGCGACCGACGCGGTGAGGTTGCTCTACTCGGTGCGGGCTCCGCACGAGGCCCTCTACCGCAGCGAGCTCGAGGCAGCACCCGCAGGGGCGGCAGCCGATGTGCGATGGGCGTTCACCCGTTCTGCTCCTGACGGATGGACAGGGACCGTCGGACGCGTCACCGAAGAGGTGCTCCGAGATGCCACCTGGCCACCGGAACGCGCTCCCCTGGTCTTCGTGTGCGGCCCCACCGGGTTCGTCGAACATGTGGCCGACCTGCTGGTCGGCCTCGGGCATGCGCCGGAACATGTGCGCACCGAACGATTCGGAGGAAAGTGATGGACGCTGCCGCCCCCGCACAGACCGTCGACGGAAACGCGATCGCCGGCATGCTCTGGGACCTGTTCGGCGCCGACGTCACCGCACTGGTCGGCACCTGCGGCGGTTGCGGCGCGCTCGCTGCCCTCGCCGAGACCGTGGTCGAGCTCGATCGCCACGCCGCCATCGTGCGGTGCCGCACCTGCACCCGCACACTCTTCACCGTGCTGCAGTCCCCCGACGGCACGTCGATGCGCGTCGGGCTGCTGCACGCGGTCCACTCCTCCGGTTAGTGCCCCGGGGCACCGCGCTCCCGATGACAGGAACGGCGCACCCGACTTCTTCACCGGTGAGCCTCGGCGAGGTCGCTGCGCACCTGACCGATGTCGAGACCTTCCGCCAGGCGGTCGAGAGCTGCGTCGCCGTGCACCTCATCACCTTCAACGGCGAGTTCGGCGAGACGCTCACGAACGGCGCGGAACTGGTGGCTGCAGCGGAAGCGGCGGGAGTGCAGCGAGTGAGCGTCCTCAGCGGATGGGATGAGAGCACGGTCGAGCCGGCCCTGCGCGAGAGCGACCTCGACTGGGCGCTGCTCGCCCCCGTGGAGTTCATGTCGAACGCGCGGGAGTGGGCCCTCGAGATCGTGTCCGAACGCCGCGTCCGCACGCTGGCGGACTGGCCGTGTTCGCCGATGGAAGGGCGGACGATGATCACGCCGCCCACAACGAATCCATCGGTATAGCCGCGATCCGGTCACCGACCGCGACCGATGAGCGGCCTGAATGCAGGACATAGCCCGCGACGAATCTGTCGCCGAGACGGTCCCGGAGGACGCTGAGGCCGGAGGCATCCTTCGCGCGGACAGTCGCCGTCGCCTTGACTTCGATTCCGACGACCCTTCCGTCCGGAGTCTCGAGCACCGCATCGACCTCCACCCCACGGCTGTCCCGAAAATGGTAGAGGGACGCACGCTGACGGGCCCATGTCAACTGGCGCCGAAGCTCACCGATGACGAAGCACTCCAGCATCGGCCCGGAAAGGGGCGCACCAGGTCCTAGTCCATCGGGGGCGATACCTAGGACGCTAGCGGCTAGCCCGGAGTCCACCGGGAACACCTTGGGCTGTTTCACCTCACGGGATGTGAGGTTCACGGACCACGCGGGAAGGGTGTGCGTAAGGTAGAGCGTCTCGAGCAGCACAATGTACGGGTCGAGTGTTCTCCGCGGAATACCAGCATCGGCGGCGAGGGATGACCAGACCATAGTGCTCCCCATCCGTCCGGCGATGAGACGCAGGAGACGGGGGAGATCGGCGATCCGCTGCAGCCCCGAGATGTCGGGCGCATCACGTCTCACGATCTGGGAGACATACGCCTCATACCAGTTCTCCCGTCGACGACTCGATCGACGTTGCAGTGCCTCCGGATATCCGCCATCGACAGCGCGAGCGATGTAGTCGGCACGATTGAGCGCACTCGAATGCGACGCCAGCGAACGGGGGGCGAATGCGGCATCGATGAAGGATCCGGAACCGGATGAGAGTTCGCGCTGGCTCAGCGGGTACAGTTCGATTCGCTCCGCCCTCCCCGCCAACGACTCGTGAGTCGATGAGAGCTCGAGGAGGTTCGCCGAACCGGTGACCAGAAAGCGCCCTGGCCGCTTGTCTCTGTCTACGGATGCTTTCAACGCCACGACGAGTTCCGGCGCGCGTTGCAGCTCATCGATCAACAACGTCGCATTCGGGGCTTGCTCGACGAAACCAACCGGGTCCGCACGCGCGAAGCCGAGTGATGCGGGATCGTCCAACGTGACAGAGACAACAGGGCTGCCAGTAAGCACTTGCCCTGCGAGCGTGGACTTACCGACTTGACGCGCCCCCTGGATCACGACGATTCTGGTGTCCCTCAAGGCCTCTTGGATCCTCGGAAAGACAAGGCGAGGGATGAGCGGTGTTGGCTCCATCTGCTCATGATAGACGCGAGTTCGCCAATCCGCCGCCCTAATCTCGCCGTTCTGCCCTTATTCCTTCGCCGTTTCACCAACGCCTACTCGCCGTCTTGCCAGCGACAGTCGTCCTATCTCCCTGCACGGATGTTCGCGATGCCTCGCCTCTGGAAGGGGGACAGCTCCCGATGGGGGCGGAGGCGTCAGCTGAGCTGCACGGCGAGGTCGATGAAGAGCGCAGCCGACCAGCCGAACGCGGTCGTCGCCGTGCGGGCCTTCCGACCTGTGTGCGGGTTGAAGTACTCGTGCGGACCACCGCCGTGGATCACCAGCGCAACGGTCTGCTCCCGCAGCTCCCGCGCCCGCTCGGCGTAGCCCGACGCCTCGAGCCCTTCCGCGATGAGCGTGCTCGTGTTGACCCACACCGGGCCACGCCACATGCGCTCGTCCGAGAAGTCCGGGTCCGAGGCCGCGACCGTGGGCAGACCCCAGGGCAGGCGGAAGCGTTCGGGGTCGTCGACGGCTGCGCGCAACACCTCGGCGATCGACGTCGGCAGCGTGCCCGTGAGCAGCGGCATCAGGCCGACGACGGTGTCGCTGAGCTGCGGCTCCCCTCCGCCGAACGCGAGGAAGCGAGCACGCTCGGGATCCCACATGCGCAGCAGCAGCTCCTGCGTGGCGACAGCCCGCTCCCGGTACCGCGACACGTCGGCATCCGGCTCGTACCTCTCCAGCAGCGACGCGAGTTCCCGATCTTGGCGCACGAGGTACGCCCCGAGGTCGGGGGCCGCGGTCGGCAACGGACCGTCGAAGATCGGGCTGTCGTCGAGGCCGGAGGAGTACGGGTGACCGTACTCGGGCATCCCGTCGTGGTCGAGGTCGCTTCCCGCGAACCACCAGTCCTGCGAGCGGACGATGCGCGCCAGCTGCGTCCTCGCGTAGTCGGGGGCGTCCTCGGCCTCGAGCACCTTGCGCAGCGCCCAGGCGGCGAGCGGCGGCTTCGTCAGCGGCACCGGGGCACTCGGATCGGCGATCTGCGAGCCGGCGCGACGCAGGTTGGCGCGGTCGCTCTCGGGCAGATCATCGCTGGTGGCCAGCACCCCGAGCTCGTGCACCACGTCGGGCAGCTGCCCGTCGGACTGGGCGAACCGGAAGGCGAGGTCGAGCTGTTCGCGCGCGAGCTCCGGGTCGCCGTGTCGCAACCCGACGGCGATGAAGTACGCATCCCACTGCCACAGGCCGACATAGCCGATCTTCGACGGGACGATCGCCCTGGCGTCGCCGAGAGAGGGCAGCTCGACGACGTTCGCCCCGAGCACCCACCAGCAGAACGCGGTCATCTCCTGCAGGTCGTCGCGCACGGTCGGGCACTTCGCGAACCAGTCGGCCCAGACCTCCTCCGTCGCGGCGAGCGCGGCAGCATGGTCGCCGGGCTCGACGACGACGGCACGATCGGCATCGATGCGGAGTCGAAGTCCGTCACCGAGCGGATGCTCATCCACACGCCCGTCCGGTCGCCGCAACCGCACCCGCAGCCCGGGTTCTCCCCCGAGGCTCAGGGTCGACGGATCGGCGAACGTCAGCGTCGCCGCCGCATCGCCGAACGTCACCCGCGCCGGATGCACGTCGGTCACCGGAAGCACCGCTCCCGCGGCATCCACCACACCCAGCGCGTCCAGCACACGGCACTCCGACAGCCGCCTCTCGTACTCCGAGGTGTGCACGCGCACGCCCTCCCCGTGCTCCGCGCGGAACACGAGCACCCGCGAACGCGGCAGCGTGAAGGGCGCGATGACGAGGTCGAGGTGACGACCGGCGAGCGCTGCAGCATCTGTCATCATCGTCCTCCGAGTCCCGACGCAGCCATGCTGTTGAGGATCTTGCGCTGGCCGATCACGAACACGATCAGCATCGGCACGGTGGCGATCGCGGAGGCCGCCATCACGAGTCCGTAGTTGACCGACCCCTGCTGGCTCTCGAACGCGTTCAGCAACAGCGGAACCGTGAACAGGTCGGGCGAGTTCAGCAGCACCAGCGGGAACAGGAAGGCGTTCCAGACATCGAGCGCCACGATGATGCTGAGGGCTGCGAGACCGGGCTTGAGGTTCGGGAGCACGACGCTCCAGAAGATGCGCCAGCGGCCGGCGCCGTCGACGATGGCCGCCTCTTCGAGCTCGCGCGGCAGCGCCAGCACGAACTGACGCATCAGGAACACCGCGAACGGGTTCGCCATGATCCCCGGCACGATCAGCGCGAGATGCGAGTCGACCCAGCCGAGGTTCGACATCAGCAGGTAGAACGGGATCAGCGTCACCTGCTTCGGGATCATCTGCGTCGCCAGGAAGACGATGAAGAGCACCTTGCTGCCGCGGAATCGGATGCGCGCGAACGCGTAGCCGGCCATCGAGGCCGTGAGCAGGGTGCCCACCACCACGAGGATCGCGATGTAGGCGCTGTTCAGGTAGGCCTGCCCGAACGGCACCGCGTTCCACGCCTCGGTGTAGTTGTCGAAGGTCCAGGGGTCTGGCAGGAACTGCAGGGGGTTCTTCAGCAGCTGCGGCAGCGTCTTGAACGAGGTCAGCAGCATCCAGATGAACGGGAACACCATCGCGATCCCGGCGATGATGAGAACGACGTGCAACGCGGTCGAACCGAGCCGGCGGCGCGCGCGATCGACGGCAGGGCCACCACGGCCACGCGAACGGTAGCCGGGCGCGGTGATCGCGACGGTGGAGTCGGTCGCCGGAGCGGGGCCGGTGAGGGGAGGCGTCTGGATGCTCATGCGGGGTCATCCTCGTAGTGGACGAACTTCTTCTGCGCGCCGAACTGCACCGCGGTGATGACGAGGGTCAGCACGAGCAGGATGATGCTCGCGGCACTGGACGGACCGAACTCGAACCGCCCGAAGCCCAGATCGAAGATGTGGTAGACGATCGTGCGGGTCGCGTTGTCGGGGCCCGCGTCCTGCACGAGCACGTAGACCGTGTCGAATGTCTGCAGGGAGGAGATGAACGCGACGACCGACGAGAAGAACACGATCGGCGAGAGCAGCGGCAGACGGATGCTGGTGAACAACCGCCAGGGACCGGCGCCGTCGATGCGCGCGGCCTCGATCACCGAGGGCGAGATGTTCTGCAGCCCGGCGAGGAAGATCACCACGTTCAGGCCCATCGACGACCAGATCGTGACGATGCAGACGGCGAGGAGGGCAAGCTTCGGATCCTGCAGCCAGTCGGGCGGGGTGACCCCGAAGACCTTCGAGATCGTCGTGGAGAGCAGGCCGTCGGAGCGGAACATCTGCTGCCAGATCATCGCCACGGCAACCGTCGAGGTCACCACGGGCGCGAAGAACAGGATCAGGTAGAGCGTGCGCGTCTTGAGCTTCTCGAGCGCGACCGCGACGATCACCGAGAGGCCGAGACCGATGGGGACCGTGACGATCGCGATGATGAGCGTGTTGACGATCGCTCGCCACAGCAGCGGGTCGGTCAGCTGGTCGGCGAAGTTCGCGAACCCCACCCACGTGAGGTCGGACAGACCGTCCCAATCGGCGAACGCCAGCACCAGGCTGGCGGCGAACGGCAGGACGACGAACAGGCCCATGCCGATCAGCTGCGGGCCGACGAAGACGTACCCCCACCGCCGATCACGGCGGCGCCAGAGCGCCTCCTTGCGCAGGGGCGGGGCGGATGCCGCAGGGGTGACCTGCGGCATCCGCCCGTTCTCGGTGACAGTGCTCACGCCTACTTCTCCGACCGGTCCTTGACCACGTCGGCGATCGTGTCGAGGGTGGCCTGCGCGTCGGTCTTGCCCTGGTAGAGCTTCAGGAACTCGTCCGCGATCGCGGTCGGCAGGCCAGGCACGCGCGCCTCGGCGGGGTAGTCCTCGAATCCGATGTCACGCATGTCGAGGAAGGTCTGCGCATGCGCGGGGTAGTCGCCCTCGAGCACCACATCATCGGCGCCCTTGATCGACGGGACGGCATTGCCGCCGCCCTGCAGACGGAAGGTCTGCCCCTCCGCCGAGAGGAACTCGGTCCAGAACGTGAACGCGGCGTCCTTCACCTTGGTCTTGCCGTTGATGGCGAGGAAGCTGGTCGCGACTCCGGTCGGAGCGGCTTCGCCGTCGGGAGTCGGCCACTGCACGATGTCGTAGCTGTCCTGCTCGCCCGTCGCGCTCACCGTGCCGATCGTGTAGCGGCCCTGCACGAAGAAGCCGGCCTTGTGCGTGACGAACACGCTGTCGGCCCCGGCCCCGTCCGGCAGGGTGTCCGCCACGACGAAGGTGCCGTCTTCGAACAGGTCGCCGAGCTGCTGCACGGACTCGACGGTGTCGGCATCCTTGTTCGCGACGAACGCACCGGAGTCGTCGTACGGGGCGTCGAGGCCCTGTGAAGACAGCCAGCTCCAGTGCGTCGCCCAGTAGTTCCAGTACATGGTCCCGGTCAGGCCCGCGTCGTGGAGCTTCTTGTTCATCTCGAGGAACTTGTCGGTCGTCCACTCGCCGTTCTCGGCCAGGGTCGCCGGGTCTTCGGTGATGCCGGCGGCGGCGAGCGCCTGCTTGTCGTACCAGAACACGTCGGGGTTCGAGTCGTTCGGGGCGGCGTACACCTCGCCGTCGTTCTCGGCAGCGCCGAAGAGCCCGGGGAAGAAGTCGTCCTTCTTCGTCTTGCTCTCCTTCGAGTCCATCAGGTCGCTGAGCGGCATGAGCCGGTTCGAGTCGACGAACTGGCCGATCTTGTCGTCGCCCACGTAGAACACGTCGGGGGCGGTGTTGCTGGTGAGCTGAGCGAGCAGCTTGGAGTGGTAGTCGCCGTAGTCCGCCACGGGCTGCAGCTTGACCTTGATGTCGGGGTGGCGCTCCATGAAGTCCTTGTTGAACTCCTCATAGCGGGTGAGCTCGTCGGCCGTGCCCCAGGTCGACCAGACGACGGTGGCGTTGCCGTCGGCGTCGACGCCTCCACCGCCTCCTCCACCTCCACCGCTGCACGCGGCGAGTCCGAGTGCCAGAGCGCCGGCGGCCCCCAGTGCCAGAAACCGCGTCACGTTCGCACGTGCCATCTCGCTACCTCTTTCATCATTGGAAGATCAGGTCGGGAACACCCTTCGGGCGTACTGGTATTCTGTATACAGAACGCAATCCTGTCAAGGAATCGTGGTGGGGACCGGGCCATCGAGACCATCCCGTGACGAACGAGCGGGGCATGACGCAGACTGGCTCCATGACCGATCCTGATCCGCACCTGATCGACCCCGCACTCCTTCCGACACCGTTCACCGCCGCGGAGATCCGCGACGCCATCGGAAACGGCACGACGATCCACCTGCTCCTGGAAGGTCCGGACGGCCCGCTCGGCGAGCACGTCAACCGCTATCACGACGTGGACGACGAGGGTGCGACGCTCGACCGCTGGTCGGTCGAGGACCCGAAGGCGGTCGTCTCGAACCGGGTGACCTGGCTCGAACTCCAGGGCCACTCCGCGTTCGATCCCGAGACCACGAGTGTGTCGACGGTGAGCCTGACGACTCCCCTCGGCGCGCTCACCTGCCGCAGGTACGACACCGTCGACGGTGTCTTCTGGTTCTCTGTCGACCACCCCGGCATGCCGGTGCAGTTCGAATCCGACGGACTGCGCACGACAGTGCTGAGCATCGAGCAGCACTGATCACCGGACGAGGAAGGGAGGGGAGCTGCCTCGCGCTCAAGAGCACAATCCTCGCTCCCGCGCGAGGGAACGCTTCCTCCCACGCCGCTAGACGTCATCCTGTCGAGCACGTATAGAAGCGCTCATAGTCAATAGCAACTGCATGGCGACCAGGATAAAGACCACCACGTAGATCACGATCGGGGCTCCGAAAGCCGCCGCGACGACTCCGATCACCACGTTTCCCACTGGGTTCAGCGACAGCGAGCCGAGCCAGTCGTATGAACTGACTCGCGAGATCGCGTCCGGGGGTATCCGGCTCTGCAGCGTCGTCACCCACAGTGTTCCCGCAACTGCCACCCCCGCAGCGGACAGCAACCCAGCGGCTGAGACCCAGCCGACAGGCAAGGAACTGGCGATCGCGAGGAGGAAGGGAGCGTCGAGCAGTACCAGCATCACGCACAGGAGGAGTGGTCGCGACACGCGGACCTTGAAGGCGACGAGACCTCCGACGACCGAGCCGATCGCTCTGGCCGCGAGAACGGCTGCCCAGCCGGCCACACCGTAGCCGTTGTCCTCGAAGACCACTGGTCCGAGGAGCGCGATAGCGGGGAGCAGGGTCGCCTGATAGATGGAGAACGAAACGACCATCTGCCAGACCCAGGGCCGAGACGCGAACTCCCTCCAACCGACTCGAAGATCAATCCATATGCCGCGATTCTTCGACTTCGTCTGCGTGTCGCCGGCCTTCCGTACAGCAGCGGGGACCAGTGCGACGAAGCAGGCGCTGATGAAGAACGTGCCCGCGTCCACTCCCAGTGCCACCGCTGGCCCGTAGATCGCGACGACTACACCTGCCACCCCTGGAGCGACGACGCTGACCACGTTCTGCGCGACCTCAAGTAGCGCATTCGCTTCGCGCAGATGCTCTTTGGGCACGATCGTCGGCAGTATTCCGGTGGCTGCGGGAAGAAAGAACGCGCTGGCAGTTCCCCTGATCAGCTGGATCACGACGAGCGCCCAGACGTTGTACCACCCGACAGCGAACATCAGACACGTCAAGGCCTGGGTCAGAGCCATCATCAGGTCAGCGAGAACGACGATCGTTCTCCGCTCGAAGCGGTCCGCCAGTACGCCGCCGAGCAGGATGAAGACGACGGCAGGCAATGCGGGTGCCGCAAGAACCAATCCCAGATCGATCGCACCGCCCCCGAAGTGAAGCACACCGAAGGTGAGGGCGAGTATCCCGAAAGACGACCCGAAAGTCGATGTAGTCCGCCCGATGAAGTACCAGCGGAAGGCTCGGCTGCGCAGCAGAGTCATAGCCGGCCCTCGGCTACTCACGATGCACACCGTCGTTCAATCTATGCGATACCCAGGACGCAACCGCCCCATCGAGGAGGGCTTTGTTCTCAGCCGAGTGGACGCCGTGTCCTTCGCGGTCGAAGGTCAGAAAGTCGACACCGCAGCCCCAGGTCGAAGCCACTCTTCTGGCATGTTCGATCGGCACGTTCTCGTCGACACCGCCGTGAACGATCAACATCCGTCCTGCGCGAGGGGAATCTAACTTGGGGGTCACCGCTTTCCAGCAATCGGACGAAACCCCGTACTCCTCTATCGACTCGATGCGGGAACCGCCTGTCGTGGACATGTAGTCCTCAAGGTCGTACAGACCGCTGATTCCGACACCGCTCTGGACGAAATCTCTCGAAGCCACGACATTCGCGGCTAAGAGCGCCCCATAGGAGACGCCGAGAACGCAGAGACGGACGCCCTCCGTCAGCTCCGCGATCAGATCGGTCGCATAGAGGGCGTCGTGCACCGCGTCCACCCGGAGGGGTCCGTCGTCAAGCCCGCGATAGTGTTCTCCTCGCCCTGCGCTGCCGCGGACGTTCACGTCGAACACCTCGAATCCGGCCGCAACGAGCGCATCGAACGTCGAGGACTGCCGGGGGCGTGCCTGGAGCGCGGGCCCCCCGTGGAAGGCGATGACCGCTCCTTTCGGGCGGCGCGAGGTTCGCCGCCAGCAGTCGATCGGGACGCCGTCGAACGATCTCCATTCGATCCGCTGAAAGCCGAAGAGTGAGACGTCCAAACCGGAGTCAGGAACCACGCTGCGAACAACACCACTCCGATCCGCGACGACGATGTCGCAGGGGCTGCCGGGGTGGTCCAGGATGGCCGCGAAATGATCGGGACGGCCCAGCCACACGATCTCCCTGATCACGCCAGGCATGGTCGTCCTCCACTCGAGGCGCCCATGGCGATTCCATATGCGAACGCCGGAGAGACCGCGCTCGTTGACGGCGAGGAGAAAGTCGCCGTCCGGGGTCTTCTCCCATGCGTCAATCTCTTCGCGAACGCCCCGAGAACGGGCCGCTGCTCTCGGCTCGAACCCGTTGTTGCGGGTGCAACGAGCGCCGTCATGGCCGCCGTTGACGCAGACCGAAACGGCCGGTCCCTCGCGATGGGACGCCGCTTCAGTCGGGACCGAGTAGTGCACCCCTCGGTCCATCCAGCACAGCTCGACAGTGCCGCCCCTCAGGTCGCGGCGCCACTCGTTCGATACAGACAATTCAGTGTTCAGCTCAGTTGGGATGAGGCGGCGAGCACGAATCGCTCAAAGAGAGCGCGCGTCGCGGCATAGCCGCCACGAGTGAGTTCTTCACGGACGAGATCGCAGAGATTCGACCATGCGGCTGTCAACTCGACTCTGCTCGGTCTCGTCGCGTACGTGCCAATGATGCGCGCGAGATCGGCTTCGGAAAGCCGCTCCTCAAGGCGGCGATGCCCGGTCAACCCTCGGTGCAGACGCCGCTCCATCAGAGGGATGAGAGCGTCCTCTCGGTACTGGTCAATCGCCCTTGCCGCCGCGAGATACTCTCCGCGGGCGATGCGGATCGAGATCTGATAGATCCACGGGGGCGCCCACACGAGCGGCCAATCGGCATCCCCGCGGGGAAGCATCGCGGCGACACCGTCGACATCGATCTTGGCGATGTGCGCATGCGTCAGCACGTACATCACCTCGAGCTGAGGGCGATGCACGGCGACGCCCGAGTACTGCGACAACACCTGACCGCCGGCAGACGTCACCGCCGCTCGGACGACTTCCGTCGCCTCCCCCGTGGAAATCGACACCTTCAGGTCGAGGTCAGACCAGCGGTCGAACTCCCCGGTGCACGCGCTGCCGCTCAGCGTCCAACCGATTCCTGCGCTCTCGAAGGCGATCAGCACGTCGGTGAACAGTGTCGCCACCGGAGCAGGAAGCGGAGAGAAATCGACGTCGGAAGGACTTATCACGGGACGAGCTGTCGACCGTTGGCTCGTGGCATGAGTTGCACATCGCGGACGTCTTCCATCTGCAGAACCCATGCGATGAATCTCTCTGTGCCCATTCCGAAGCCGGAGGTTTGAAGCGGCGCTTCCTCTTTCATCCTCACATACCACTCGTAGGGGCCCTCATCGACCTCGTGACGTCTCATCGATTCCCGGAGCGTCGACGCGCCTTGATGCCTTTCACCACACCCGAGGACTTCACCCAGGCCGAACAGCAGGTCAGCATTCAGCGCTACTTCCTGCATTTGCGTGGTGGCTTGGTAGAACGGCACCGAAAGCGAGTCCCAATGTGTCAGCCAGACAGGGCCTCCGTGCAGCCGAATGAGGTCGTGCTCGCCACTTCGCGTGAGGTCGCGCCACCCGTCATGCTGAATGATCTTGGAATCGTCAAGCAATCGGGCTGCCTCATCGAACGTGACTCGGGGAAAGCGATCCTGCGTGACGAGATGCTCCAGATGCGAGATCGTACCGCAGTAGGCTTCGATCTCAGGCCCAGCGTCTTCCAGCACCTGCCGAGTGATCGCTTTCAGATAGTGCTCCGCCTCTTGAACGACGTCATCGAGGCTGCCGGGAATCTCTACCTCCGAGTGGTAGAACTGGCAGAGATGAGTGGAATCCGCATCCTCCCCGCGGAACGATGGCATCACGTAGTACGCCCCCTTCTCCGCAAGACGGAGCGCGTACTCGAGACCGAACTGCATGGAGTCCGCCAGGTACGTGGGGACTCCGAACAGCTCGATATGAACCGGGCTCGAGTCGCTCCCCCGCCCCATCGGGCTTGAGATCGCGCCCGTGGTGATGGGCAGATGAGCCGCCTTCACCCCCCGTGACCGCCAATAGTTCGATGTCCCATAGGTGAGGGAATCCTGAACCGTGACGATCAATCGGTGCAGCGGCGAATCGAGCACTTCGAGGTATCGATCCGGATTCTCCCAAGCTGTTTTCTGGTTAGAACTCATCGTGGAAACTCCTCCTGTTTTGTCACGTTCTGATTCGTCACGGTTGCCATCACCCCGTTGAACAGGTGGGCCTGTTCAATCGCATCTTCCAGTGCCACGTGGCTGTTGGTTGGTTTCTCTCGCAGACACATGTCCTGGATCACTGCTCGCGTCGCGTTCCCGTACTCGACGGGGGCGCCGCCCACGAACACGGACTTGATGTCCAGGTACCGCGAGTGATGAAACGGGGACCCCCCGCGGTACCTATGCATATACGCGGTGACGAACATCCAATCGAAGGCCACCGCGTAACCAACCATCACGGGCACAGTGTCCTCGGAAACTCTCTCGATCCAGGCCTCAACGACCTTCATGCCCGCTTCGGGATCCACGCCTTCGGCTTCGTGCCATCTCCGATCGATTCCTGTGGCTTCCAGCGCCGCAGGGTCCCAGTGTTCTGTCACGGGCGCGAAGTCGACCTGTATTCCTTGTTCGAGCTCGACACCGGAGCTGTATTCACCCGAACTCTGGCGGCCGGCCACAACCGCCCCCAGGCTGAGAAGAGAATTCTCGACCACTGAAGGTCCATCGGTCTCGACATCGATGGAGATGTATGTGAAGTCCATCTAGTTCCCCGGACGTGTGAGCACTCGATCGGCGATGAGCGATGATGAGCGGCCGGACACCAGCGGCGTGAACTCGATCGAGTCGACCAGCGGGGAGATCTCGTCGAAGAATGGCAGGCTCACACGCGAGTAGTCCCCGCCCTTGAGGTAGATGTTCGGTCGGAACTTCTCGACCAAAGGGACGGGAGATATGCCGTCCAACTCGATAACCCGATCTACCAGGCCCAACCCCTCCAGTGTTTCCTTTCGCCACTCGAAGGGAAGCACCGGGCGGGAAGGCCCTTTGAGCTCCCTGATGCTCTCATCCGAGTTGAGCCCGACGACGACGAAGTCTGCGATCTTGCGCGCGTACGACAGCAGGGACAGGTGACCGCCGTGTATGAGGTCGAAGCACCCATTGGTGAAAACAGACCTGGGTTTGACCCGCGCGAACTGGTCGTCCGAGTACAGATTCGAGCGCCCGAAGCGCACCGTCCGTCGCGGACCGAGCGAGAAATCGACAGCCGCCTGGGCAAGGGAAGCTGCAGTGACCGGTCCGATTCCGCACGCAAGATGCAGCGTGATGGCCGCAACGAACAGATCCCCGGCACCGACTGTTGCGTCTTCCTCGGAGATCGTCCCGGGGTGCGTTCTACCGACCTGTCTCTCACTGTCGAAGAGGTAGACGCCGTGCACGTCACTCGAGACAGCCAGGAGTGCGCAGTTCAGCAGCGATGCAAGCGATGCTGCCTCCTCGCCTATGCCATCGTCTGCTTCGCCCGAACCATCGTGCGCCGCCGAAAGCGATGACGTGCTGAGCGCATGTGCATACTCGCGATGATTCATCTTGAGGACATCGACGCCAACGCCGGCCCACGTATGAGGCGAGGCCGTGTCGACGACGAGGGTGGGAACCGACCGTCGCATGTTGGACAGAAGCTGCACGAGCGCGGCCGTATCCTCCTGACCGTAGTCCGATACGATCACAGCGTCGGCGCTGAGCAACGCCATCGCTACACGTACGTCGTCAGCGACGGACTTGTGGTTGTGCTTCGCATCGCGTCCCTTTCTCCGGCGAAGACCACCATCCACTCGCAGTCGGAATCGCGCACCTGCTGTGTCCGCCAGACACCCCGAAATTCGGCAGAATGTCACGCCGGCCTTCTCCATCTCGGGGATGACCGATAGAGCACTGTCGGGCACACACCCGACGTAGGTCACTCGCGCGCCGAGAGCAGCAGCGTTCGCCGCCGTGTTCGCGGCTCCGCCCAGATCCACATGGGAATATCTCCGCGGTCTGCTCTCGATCTCGCCTGCGCGGCTCGCCTCATCTGCGAGCCAGTAGTCGACGATCAGATCGCCGAAGACGACGATGTGCGGTGGTTCGCGTGTTTCAAACACCATCGCGCCCCATCTCGTCGAGGACCCGCTTGTGAATCGCCTCACGCTCGCCGTCCGGTCGGAGGGGAAGCTCATCGAGAGGCCGGTACCTGTAGTCAGAGTCTTGAAAACGACAGGCGAGCTCGATGAAGGTATGAGGAAGCACCTGCCCTGCGGCGGCGCCCTCGTCCCACCAGAAGTTCATTCCCTCGGGGTCGAATGCCTTGCGCAGCGATGGCATGATCTCCACGGCCGCTTCGAACGTGGACTCGAACTCATCGAAGCCCATCTTCTCGAAGGACTGCGCGTGCACGCGAGGAACGACTGCCACGCTCGGCACGCCCCTCGACCAAGGGGGGATGAACGCCACTGCATGCGGGGTCCGCGCCAGGACGTGTGGGGTCGACTCGAACTCAGCGCAGAGCGGACAGTCTTGTCGCGCATCGGCACGTTCATCCGTCTGATCAGGCATGGACTTCCTTCCCTGTTGTCCGCATGATTGCTTCCACTCGCTCAGCCCCTTACGTATGCACTGGTGAAGGTGTTGGCCAAGAGATGTCTCGAAGTGCGCACCACATCCTCGCTATTGCAAAGGGCAATATTTCGCCATCCATGGGATCTCATCGTCTCGGCGAGAGAGTCCGGGTCGAAATGACGCACGTGCTCGTCAGGCTTCAGATGGATGTACTCACTCTCGACCCACCCGATCCCTTCTGTACGCCAATGGCAATACGGAACGGTGACAGCGATCATCTCCGCTCCGATACCGTCGAGAAAGGACAGGTCTGAGATGTGCTCGAGCACATCCCACATCGTCAGCACATCGACGTTCATCGTTGTGTCTACCGACTGCGTGACTCCCGGAACCTCGAGTTCGGCCGCATCATATCCGTACAACAAGGAGACTTCGCCGCGGGCATGCCGCAGGAAGGCGCCATTTCCGTATCCGAGATCGTACAGCGAGACTATGTCCCGACCAAGCGAAGCCTTGCAGAATTCGAGTCTGATAGCGCTCAGCTTCTTCTCGTTCTCGCGGTATTCGGGGTTGTCGTACCGAGATACGTACTCCTCAGAATACTGAAACGATTGTGGGTCCACCTGACAGAGCACTCCGTGCTCGTCGATACCGTACGATCGTCCCGCGATCTGAAACTCATCGGCGGCAATGCTCATTGTTCCCCCTCGGGCAATGGATTCAACGCTACGGCGATCGCGTGTGCGATTCTCATCTGCTCAGAAAGGCTCGTCAACGGAATATCGTCGCTCGGCCCGAACCCGTACTCGGCATCGGCATACCGAGGAACGATCTGAACATGGAGATGGGGTTCAGACTGGCCCGCCGGCTCGCCTGCATTGCAGAAATGGTGCACGCCATCTGGCTTGAGCGAATCGCGGACACCTGCGGCCACTTGGGCGACGACCCGGGCCATCTCCTTGCGCTCAGCATTGGTCATCTCTTCCAGCGTGAGAATATGTCGCCGCGGCGCCACGACAAGGGCCCCTCGAGATCGTTGGCGCTCATTTATGAAGGCAACCATTAGTTCACTCTGGACGATCGGCGCGTAGGCGAGCGCCCCGTCGAATCGTTCACAATTCGAGCATTTCCGATCGGGAAAGATATAGGGCATTGCACCATCCTCGGCAGGTGTATGGGTGGGACGCCGATCGAGGCTGTCGTCCATGTGTGCGGCGCAGGAGACAGCGTGGCGCGCGACGGAAAACTAGATGAGCTGGAGCACGGGGTTGATCTTGCCTGTCGCGGCCTGTTTGAGCTCCGAGCTTTCGAATACGACGAATCTCAGCGTGTTCTGAGGAGTGGCGCTCAGCTCGTCGACGATTCGCGTCGCGAGCGTCTCAGGGTCGTTCACGGGCCCTGCGAGATGCACCTCTACGTGACTCCTGTCGCGCTGCTGAAGCTGGAATGCTGTTCTCGCCTGCAGACGCCCCACCACCTCGAGCACGCTGAACGGACTGTAGGATCGCCCCTCCGGGTCGTACAACACGGCAGACTCACGCCCGATCAGGCTGGTGACCATCGGCGTCCCGGCCCCGCACGGGCACGCCGCGGACAAAGCCGAGTTGGTCAGGTCACCCGTCTCATACCGGAGCAGTGCCATCGCCGCGTTCCTCAAGGGAGTAAGGAGGATGCGATACGCATCCTCCTGTGCCGATGAGGGTTCGGTCTCGGGCCAGACGCAGTCCGTGTCGAAGTGCAGGTTTCCCTCCTCACAGTCCCAACCCGCCATCCCCGTCTCGGCGGTTCCGTACATCCGTCGCACCGGCGCGCCGAACGTTTTCGAGAGATACTCCTGTTGAGACGAGCTGATCTGCTCGAAGGTGGTGATCACCACCTTCGGCCGGACTGTGATCTTGTTTCGCTCGAGAAATGCAGCAACGTCGATCAGCCGAGACGGAGCGCCGATGATCAGGCCCGGGGACGAAAGCTCAACCGCACCGGAAATGATCTCGTCGTTGAAGGACTGACCGGAGTCGAATCGCCTGAATTTCCATCGCAAACGCCCCGGCAATAGAGGTTCCACCGAGAGAATGGGATCTTCAGGATCACGCAGCCCGAAATCCCAAACATCATCATCATCGGAGACCCGGTATTCATCGGCTATGCGCTGATGGGCGACCGTGTCCCAGAATGCGGATTCCGTGTCCCGGATGACGGTCGTGGGGACACCAGTGCTCCCCGATGTGCTCGCGACGTACAGGTCATCTCCGAAAACTTCCCCGTCTGAGCCACGACAGATCAACTCCGCAAATCGGTTCTGAAGTTCTGTCTTCCTCAGCGGCGGCACCGAGCTCAAGATCGCGTCGGCATCGAGCTTCATCTCGCCGGCTTGGTAATACGGTGCGTGCGTCAGTGCGTATTCAAGCCGCTCACGCAACAATACATTCGCTTCTCCGCGAGCCGACCTTGCATACCGGATGATGCTTTGGCGAATCGCTGAGATTTCGTCCTCCTCGCGCGCTGCCCGCATCTCGTCGATGCTCTGGGGAACTGCAGCTCGCAACTGGGAGATGACTTCCATAACGCCCTCTTCGTGTACTTGTCGCGCCTTTGAGGGGGCGCGACGGTGGACGAAGATTCGAAGACGCCACGCCCCCCACTATTTAAAGTGCATGCCACTTCTGCCTCAAGGCTTGAAGGGGCGCAGCTTACGGACCGGCTTAGCGGTAATCTTGAGCGTCATTTCGCACCTCCCTTCCGATTCCCTGCACGCTACCTTTGGTGCGAAACTCTGTCAACCGATCGGCGCAGAAGCCACCTGTTTCCAAAGGCGCAGTAGCGGCGCGCGGATGCCCCAGTATCGCAACTGGTGTTCCCACTGACACAAAATGTCGGCACCCCGGCGTAGGGTCGCACCATGAGCAGCACAGCATCCGGAGAACGTCATGGAGTGGTCCCCTCCTATCTGCTCGCGCGTCTGGCCGAGTCTGGCCGCTTCCCGAAGGCCGCAGCTGCCGCGCGACAGACCCTGACCGCCGGGCGTCCGCCGTTCCGCGCCCGCATCGACCTGTCGATCGACGAGAACGGCGATCTCGTCGCGCAGCTTTCCGACGCCCCCAACCGCACCATCAGCGACGCGGGCAACACTCAGCAGTTGCCCGGCGCGGTGGTGCGCGGCGAAGACGATGCCCCCGTCGAAGACACCGCGGTGAACGAGGCCTACGACGGGCTCGGGGCCACCTTCGAGATGCTCCTGGCGGCGTTCGGTCGCAACTCCCTCGATGACGCGGGCGCCCCGCTCGACGCGACCGTGCACTACGGCGTCGATTATGACAACGCGTTCTGGGACGGCGAGCGCATGGTGTTCGGCGACGGAGACGGCGAGGTGTTCCAGCACTTCACCGCCTCGCTCACCGTCATCGGCCACGAGCTCGCCCACGGCGTGGTGCAGCACACCGCCAACCTCGAGTACCAGGGGCAGCCCGGCGCCCTGAACGAGTCGATCGCTGATGTGTTCGGCGCCCTGACCGAGCAGTACTCCCTCGGCCAGACCGCCGGCCAGGCCACCTGGCTCATCGGCGCCGAGATCTTCACCGACGCCGTGGAGGGCGCGGCGTTGCGCTCGATGATCGCACCGGGCACTGCCTACGACGACGACGAACTCGGCCGCGATCCGCAGCCCGACCACATGAGCGGCTTCGTCCGCACCACCGAAGACAACGGCGGGGTGCACATCAACTCCGGCATCCCCAACCGCGCGTTCGCCCTCTTCGCCACCGACCTCGGCGGCAACGCCTGGGAGCGCGCGGGAACCGTCTGGTATCGCGCCCTCACCGGAGGCCTCTCGAGCACCGCGACCTTCACACAGTTCGCCGACGCCACCATCGCCGCGGCCACGACCCTCGATGCCGCCACCGCCGCAGCCGCTCGACGGGCATGGACGACCGTGGGAGTCTATGAGGATGAGCGAGTCCCCTCCACCGACTGACGCGCAGGTCGTCATCGCGGTGGTGCGCACCGGCGGCATCGCCGGCATCCGCCGTCAGTGGCGGGTGGAAGCGGAACCCGACGACGCTGTGGAATGGATCGATCTGATCGACCGCTGCCCGTGGGACCAGGAACCGGACGGCGGCGTCGGTGCCGATCGGTTCATGTGGAGCATCCGAGCGCGCACGCCGTCCGAGCGACGCGAACGCGAGCTGCCGGACTCCGCGCTCGACGGCCCCTGGCGCACGCTCGTCGACGCCGTGCGCGCGGCCTCCACCTGACACCCCATCCGACGTACGCTCTCAGGTGAGCCGTCGACCGGCGGTCTCGTGAAGGGGGATCATGCTGACGACGGAAGAAGCAGAACGGCTGCTCGGAGCAGCACGAGATGCGTACACCAGGGGCGACCCCCTGCTGCACCTGCACGTCGAGGTCAGTCGCCTCACCGGGGCCCCGTCATCCTGGGGTTCCGCGGAGAACGACTACCTCCAGAACGAGAGCGTCGGCTACTTCCTAGGCGAGGTCGAGAGGCTGGGGTGGCGGCTCGAGCACACGGGATATGCCTTCGTCGATTCCGGCGCCACCACCTCAGATCGGCTGATGAGCACCGGCACGGGTGTCGTCAATCACGGTGGCGTCTCGGGGTACTTCACCTTCCGCCGCGCGGCCTCCACCTGACACCCCCGGGCGCGCGGCGGCATCCGATCAATCGCGTGTGAATGCGGCCCCGTCTCGGCCGCACGGGGTCACAATGGACCCCATGGGACTGTTCCAGCAGAAGCCTGAAGAAGAAGAGAACCAGTGGGTGCTGCCCTCGGAACCGCTCGAGCGCTCCGAATCGGAAGTCCTCGACACGGCACCCGTCGTCGATCCGCTGTCGATCGGACTCGGCGCAGAGACCAGCGGTGACCTGAGCTCGGTCCTTTTCCCCGTCGCCCCTCCCGTGCCGGAAGCCACCGCGACCGAGAACCGGGAACCCCAGGACGACGACGCGGAAAAGGACTGACAGATCGGCCGGGGCCGTCGACCTCAGCCCCGTGCCTCACCCAGCCGCCAGTAGCCCGAGAACGTGATCCGGTCCTTGGAGACGCCACGGTCGACCAGATGACGGCGCAGCTCCTGCACCGCGAGTCGCTCTCCGCACACCCATGCATAGTCGATCACCTCGGGCAGCGCAGCAGCCCGCACCGCCTCCTGCAGTCGCGCACCAGGCAGCTCACCCCGGCGCTCGACCCAGGTGACGGCGCTCGCGAGATCCTGTTTCTCCGCGGCATCCGCGATCTCGATGAAGACGTGCGTCTCCGCGCAATCCGTCGCCTCGAGGATGCGGGCGATCGCGGGCAGTGACGACTCGTCGCCGATGATCACTCGCGCGCGGGTCTCGGGCAGCGGGGCGTACAGGGCCGTGCACTCGCGGATGCCGAGGGCCGACCCGACGCACGCCCGTCCGGCGAATCGGGTTCCCGGGCCCTCGTCGCCGTGCACGACGAAGTCGATGTCGATCTCGCGAGCCTCGGGGCGGTGGTCGCGCAACGTGTACCAGCGCAGATCCGGCCGCTCCTCGTCGGGGATGGCCGCGACAGCCGCACGGATGTTCTCCGTCCCATCGTTGGCGGGCAGCACGAGCGGAGCGCTCTCGTCGCGGGGCAGCAGCAGACCGAGGTACTCGTCCGGTCCCGCGGGCGCGTAGTCGGCGAACTCCGTCGCGGAGATGGTGAGCCGCCGCATGTGCGGGGTGAGATCGCGCACGGCGGTGACGCGAGCGGCGAAGACGCGAGCTCCGGTGCGGCGAGGCCGCTGTGGGGGACGGACGCGGTGGATGGTGTGCTCAGCCACGCCGAGCCCCCTCTCTCCAGAGCAGCCACAGGAAGAATGCGCCGCCGACGGTGATGGTGACGACGCCGACCGGGATCGGCGCCGGGAAGATGTTCTGCGCGAGCAGGTCGCTGGTGAGCAGCAGCAGCGCCCCCACGAGCCCCGAGGCGAGGAAGCTCGTCGCACCCGTCAGGCGCCGGGCGATGTGCGGGGCGATCAGCGCGACGAACGAGATCGGCCCGGCCGTGGCGACGGCGATCGCCACGAGCAGAGTGGCGGCGGCGAGCAGGATCCATCGTGCACGCACGGTACGCACGCCCAGCGCGGTCGAGACGCTGTCGCCGAGTGCCATCATCCGCGCAGCCGGTGCCGCCAGGACGAGGAGCGGGATGATCAGAAGCAACGCGATCGACGCCGGGAACAGATCGCCCCATCCCCGGCCCTGCAGCGAGCCGATCAGCCAGGTCTGCGCCGTGGTCGCGCTCGCGACGAACACCTGCGTCAGCACGTAGTCGACCACGGCCATGGCGGTGGCCGACAGCGCGACACCGGTGAGGATCAACTGCACGCCGTGGAGCCCGGAACGCGCGGTGAACGCGACGATCACGCCCGCGATCACGAGGGAACCGATGACCGCTCCGAGGGCCGCCTGCGCCAGGGATCCGCCCAGCACGAGCATCACGACCACCGCGCCGACCGAGGCACCGCTGCTGATGCCGATCACGTCGGGGCTGGCGAGCGGGTTGCGGGTCAGGCTCTGGAACACGGCCCCGGCGACGGCCAGGCTCGCGCCGACGACGATCGCGACGAGGCTTCGCGGCAGGCGGCGCCCGAGGACGAAGAACTCGTCGAGTCGCTCCGGCGGGCGACCGAGGAGCGTCTCGATCAGTGCGGCCGGGGTGATGATGTACTCGCCGATCATGAGCGCGGCGACCAGCAGCACCAGCAGGACGCCGGCGAGGATGCCGCACACGAGGGCCGTGCGATGGCTGAACCGGAAGGACCAGCGCTCTCCGCGGAGGACACGGTCGTCGGACGTCAGCGCGACGGTGCGCAGGCTCATGAGATCCCCGCCGTCCGCCTGCCGACCACGAAGGCGATGAGCAGCGGGCCGCCGATCAGAGCCGTGACGATGCCGACCTGCACCTCGCCGCCTCCGCCGATCACGCGGCCGAGGGTGTCGGCCAGAAGCAGCATCGCCGGGGCCGCGAGCAGCGACAGCGGCAGCACGATGCGGAGGTCGGGTCCGACGAGGCGACGGAGCAGATGCGGGATGACGAGACCGACGAACGCGATGGGACCGGCGATCGCGGTCGCCGTGCCGCACAGCAGCGTGACGGCGAGGAGCACGAGCGCGCGCACGACACCGGGCTTCACCCCGAGGGCGATCGCGCTGTCGTCGCCGAGTGCCATCAGGTTCAGTGCGGGCCCGAGCAGCAGAGCGAGGATCACGCCGACGATGATGAAGACGACCAGCGGCAGCGCTTCTTCCACAGGTCGGGCGGTGAGGGAGCCGACTCGCCAGAAGCGGAACGCGTCGAGCACCGTCTCATCCGTCAGCACGATCGCTTGCGAGAGCCCGGCCAGGATGGCCGAGAACGCGACGCCGGCGAGGATCAGTCGCACGGGCGAACCGGAGGCGAACCGGGTGCCCGAGAACCAGAAGATCACCGCAGAAGCGAGAGCGGCTCCGGCGAGCGCGAGCCAGATCGTGCCGCCGACGCCGAGGGCGCCCAGCACGCTCATGCCGGCGACCACGCCGAACGAGGCGCCGGCGCTGACCCCCAGCATCCCGGGGTCCGCGATCGGGTTGCGGGTGAGCGCCTGCATCAGCACACCGGCAGCACCCAGCGCGACGCCGCAGATGACCGCGTTGACGGTGCGGGTCACGCGCAGCTCGCCGACGATGTTCAGGACGTTCTGGTCCCCCGTGCCGAACAGCGAGAGCACCACCTCGCCGAGGGGCACGAACCGCGCACCTACGGCGAGGCTCAATGCCAGCGAGATCGCCAGCACGGCCACGACCAGGGCGATGCCGAACCACACGGGGAAGCGGGATGCCGCGAGCGGGGCACGACGACGCGTGACGACGACCGGTTCGGAACTCATATTTGGATAGCCTAACCAAACATCACTAGGGTTGTGAGACGTGAACAGACCTCATCGAACGCGCTTCCGTCCGCTCGCCACCGCTGTCGCCTCTCTGGCCGCGATCACCCTGATCGCCACAGGATGCTCGAGCACCCCCGCAGCGGAGGAATCCGCTCCCGCCACGGACTCGAGCTATACCGTGGAGCACGCGTTGGGCGAGACGGAGTTCGAGTCGGTACCCGAGCGGATCGTCGTGCTCGACTCCCCGCAGATGGACGCGCTGGTCGCCCTGGGCATCACTCCGGTCGGCGCACCGGAGATCGGGGCCGGACGCGGTTTCCCGGCCTACCTCGCCGATGATCTCGACGGCACCGAATCGATCGGCTTCATCGCCGAGCCCGACGTCGACGCGATCGCGAACCTCGCCCCCGACCTGATCATCGGCTCGAAGGTGCGGCACGAGGCACTCTACGAGGAGCTGTCGGCCATCGCGCCCACCGTCTTCTCGGAGGACACCGGCACCAACTGGACCGAGCAGGCCGTGCTGACCGCCGCCGCCGTGGACCAGAGCGACAAGATGGACGAGCTCATCAAGGGCGTCGAGGACCGTGCGTCCGAGGTCGGCTCGGCGGTCGAAGCCGACGGCACCACCGCATCGATCGTCCGCTTCCGTGCCGACAACTTCCGCCTGTACGGGCCCGGCACGTTCTCGGGCTCGCTGCTCACCGACATGGGGTTCGACCTGGGCGCCGACCGCGACTGGAACGAGTACTCGATGATGGAGCTCAGCCCAGAGCTCTACGAGCAGATCGACGGCGACGTGGTGTTCTACATGAGCCCCGGCGGAGACCCGACCGCGACCACGCAGGAGCGGATCACCGGACTGTGGGGCGCCCAGCCCGGCCCCGCCGGCGACAAGGCCTTCGAGGTGGAGGACGACACCTGGATGGTGGGCATCGGCGTGATCGGTGCCAACCTTGTCATCGACCAGGTCGAAGACCTGCTCGGCTGACCCCTTTCGAATCGCTCGATTGGTTCCATCCCACCCGGAAACGGAACCATTCGGGCGATTCGAACACCCGGAGGAACAATGACCACGCCGCACCCGGCACTCGAAGCCCGTGGACTCGTCGTCGCCTACGACGGCAAGGTCGTCGTCGACGGCGTCGATCTGGCGCTGCCGGAGGGGTCGTTCACCGTGATCCTCGGGCCGAACGCCTCGGGCAAGTCCACCGTGCTGCGCGCCCTCGCCCGGGTGCTGAAGCCCGAATCAGGCGACGTGCTGTTCGACGGACGCGCGCTCGGCGAGTACGGCTCCAAGGAGCTCGCCCGCAGGATGGGACTCCTGCCGCAGGACGCCATCGCCCCCGAGGGGATGCGCGTCGCCGACCTGGTCTCGCGCGGCAGGTATCCGCACCACTCCGCACTGCAGCGGTGGACGTCCACCGATGACACCGCCACGCGCGAGGCTCTCGCCGCGACCAACACCACCGACCTCGCCGAGCGCTACGTGGACCAGCTGTCCGGTGGGCAGCGGCAACGCGTCTGGGTCGCGCTCCTGCTCGCCCAGCAGACACCGGTGATGCTGCTCGACGAGCCGACGACCTTCCTCGACATCGCGCACCAGTACGAGCTGCTCGATCTGCTGCGGGACCTCAACACGCAGGGCAAGACCGTCATCGCGGTGCTGCACGACCTCAACCAGGCGGCTCGGTATGCGGACAACCTCGTGCTCATGAAGGAGGGGCACGTGATCGCCACCGGCACCCCGTCCGAACTCATCACGGCAGAGCGCATCGGCGACGTCTTCGGCATCGACGCGGTGGTGACACCCGATCCGGTCACCGGTACCCCGATGGTGGTCCGGCGGTGAATTCCGCGTCGTCCCCCACCGTTACGGTTGGAGGATGACGATCACCGCCGCCGCAGACGGCTCCGCCCTGGGCAACCCCGGCCCCAACGGCTGGGCCTGGTACATCGACGACGCGAACTGGGCGGCCGGCGGTTCGCCGCACGGCACCAACAACCAGGGCGAGCTGCGCGCCGTGCTGGAACTGCTGCGCGCGACGGCCGGCACCGACGAGAAGCTGCTGATCGAGTGCGACAGCCGGTACGTGATCGACTCCGTGACCAAGTGGATGCCGGGGTGGAAGCGCAAGGGCTGGCGCAAGTCCGACGGCGGACCGGTGCTGAACCGCGACCTGCTGGAGGGCATCGACGAAGCCATCCGCGGCCGTGACGTCGAGTTCTCCTGGGTCAAGGGCCACGCAGGTCACCCCCTGAACGAGGCCGCCGACGAGCGGGCGAACGCGGCAGCGAAGGCGTACCAGGCCAAGCAGGAACCGCGGCGAGGACCGGGCTTCACGATGGCGACGGATGCCGGAGCTGCGGTCGCCGCCTCAGCTGCGGTCGCCGCGTCCGCCCCCTCGGCTCCGGCTTCCACTCCCACAACACCGGCGCCCGGCGCAGAGACCCTGTGGGCCGAGGCCTCCGATCTCCTCGACGGGCTGGATGCGCCGGAGGACGACCCGATCGAGCTGCGCATCCCGCTGTCGTCCGACGAGCACGCGAGGCTGCGAGACCGTGCAGAGGCTCAGGGCGTCTCGCTCGAAGAGGCACTCCGTCGGCTGATCTGAGCGCAGTGGCGGAGGCGTACACTCGCACCATGTCGACTCCTGCCCGCACCATCGGCCGTATCTTCCTCGGCGCATCGCTCGTCTTCGCCGGCGTCTCCCACCTCACGGTGGCGCGCGAGGAGTTCCAGGCGCAGGTGCCGGAGTCGCTGCCCCTCGACCCCGACACCACGGTGCTGGCCTCCGGCGTGGCCGAGGTCGCGCTCGGTTCCGCTCTGCTGCTGGCACGCCGCCGTCGGCGCACCGTCGGCACGATCGCCGCCATGTTCTTCGTCGCCGTGTTCCCCGGCAACGTGGCGCAGTGGATGCACCACCGCGACGGATTCGGTCTCGACACCGACATGAAGCGCTTCGTCAGACTGTTCTTCCAGCCCGTGCTCGTCGCTCTGGCGCTGTGGTCGACCCGGGAGCCGCGGCGCTGAGCGACCGTCGCGGGTGAGGGCGCCCGCTGCGGCACGGCGGCTCCTCCGAGGAGCGGTCCGTAGACTCGGCGGATGACGGAATGGGTGGTGACGCAGCGGTGAAGGCCCGCACCGTCTTCGGCCTGCTCCGCCTCGGCGCCGCCGCCGTCTGCCTCGTGGCGCTCATCCATCGACTCGCCTGGGGCCTGGCGTCGAACACCATCGCCAGCCAGAACTTCTTCGCCTATCTGACCAACCAGTCGAACATCGCGTTCGTGGTGCTGTTGAGCATCGCGGGCGTGATCGCCCTGCGCACGGCACGCGATCCGCGCTGGCTCACGGTCGCGCTGGCTCTCGTGCTGACCTGGACGATCACGGCTGGACTCGTGTTCGCCATCCTCGTCTGGCAGGCCGGAGTCCGCGGTATCCGCATCGACGTCCCGTGGTCGGATCAGGTGCTCCACTTCTGGCTGCCCGCAGTGACGGTGGCGGCATGGGCGCTCGCCCCCGGGCACCGTTCCGTCCCGTGGCGGGTGGTGCCGGCGACGCTCGCCTATCCCGTGCTCTGGGGCGTGTTCACGATGATCCGTGGGCCACTGATCGGTTGGTACCCCTACTACTTCCTCGACCCGCGACAGGTGAGCGGACCGCTGGAGTTCCTCGTGTCGTCCGCGATCGCCCTCGCGACGTTCGCCCTGGTCGCCTCGGTGCTCGTGCTCATCAGCCGCATGCCGCTGCCGCGAACGCTGCGCAGGGAGGGCGAGCAGAGCGCGGAGACTCCGACGGTCGTGCAGGCCTCGATAGACGAGCGCGTCGGTCAGACGTAGAGGGAGAGCGAGGCGAGGGCGGCTTCGATGGCCTCGTCCTCGTCGAGCTGCGCGAAGTCGGCGGCAGCCGCTCCGCCCACGATCCCCACGAGCACGTTCTCCCCGGTCGCGGGTCGCAGGTTGATCCAGGTCGGGATCGCCACGTCGGCACCGACAGAGTGCCAGATCGCCTCCTCGCTGTCCCAGAACGCCTCGTCCCAGCGCAGCCACACCGTCTCGATCGCGCCCATGCCGAGAGCGGAGACCGCGCCGCGGTTGGAGAAGGGCAGGGGCGGGTCGAACTCGATGCTCCGGTCCTGCAGCACCCCGAGCGGCACGGTGACGACGACCCGGTCGAACGACAGCGCCTCCCCGGTACCGAGACGCACGCTCACCCCCGAGTCGTCGTACGCCAGTCTCGCGACGGGCGAGTTGAGGCCGACGGTGACGCCGTCGAGCGTCTTCTCGATGAACGGCGTGAGGTCGCCCGTCGCCGCCTTCGGGTCTCCTGTGGGCAACGGCGGCGCGAACCAGCTCGAGAGTTCGTCGGCGCCGGCTCCGGTGCGGGCGGCGAGGATCGCGAGCAATGCGGCGGTCGCGGGGTCAGCAGGGTCGATACCCGCGGCGGTCAGCGCGTCGGCCACGGAGGTGTCTTCGGGAGCAGCCTGGGCCGTCGTGATCGCGGCGTCGAAAGGCTGCGGGTCGACCGGGTCGATGTCGCCATCGGCTCCACGCCAGAGTTCGCCGGAGAGATCGACGATCCCGACCTCCCCGCTGCTCAGGCGATCGAGCACCTCGCTGTCGTCCGCGTTGAAAAGCCAGGCCCCGAGCTGCGCCGGTACGGGCCAGGAGTCGTCGAGGCGCGAGTGGATCCTCCCGCCGACACGGTCTCGTGCCTCGAAGACCGTTACCTCCATGCCGCCCTCGGCGAGGAGCGCGGCGACCGTCGCGCCGGCGAGTCCTGCGCCCACCACGGCGATGCGTTCGCCCGAGGTCGCCGGGACCATGACTTCTTCGGCGGCGCGGGTGCCCGAGGCGATGGCTCCGCGCACCGTGCCGGGAGCGTCGACGTCGGTCGCCTCGCCCGCGAAGAACAGCCGCTTGCCGACGGGTCGCGCCAAGGCGGAGCGGGTATCGGACAGCACACCGACCGGGGTGAAGCTGACGGCGCCGAGAGAGTACGGGTCCGTTGTCCAGGTGCTGCGCACGCTCCCTGCCGCGGCGGGAACCCCGGGCGGAGGCTCCGGCTCACGCGTGCGCGTCGGGGTGGGCGTGGGCGCAGGTTCGGGGGTGCAGGAGACGAGCAGCACCGAAGCGACACCGGCTCCGGCGCCGAGGAGCAGAGTGCGGCGCGTGATCCTCATCGTGACGCCACCCTATCCCGCCTCATCGGGTTCCGCCTGCCGACTCCGCGTCGGGTGCGGCAGGCGGCGCGTGAACAACTCCTCAAGAACAGTGCGCCGAGAGCCGGAGAACCGGCCGGACCGCCGGGGGTCCGGCCGGTCCTGAGGAGTTGTTCACACTCAGACGGCGAGCAGCTCCCGCTCCAGGCGGGCGAACGACGACTCCATGCCGTCCACCATGCCGGTGGCGAGGATCATGTCGCGCGTCTCCTTGTCCGGGTACTCGATGAGCAGCGTGACGAGGGTCGCGCCGTCCTCCTCATACAGGTTCAGATCGTTGAGGGTCTCGGTCGGCAGGCCCTGCATCCGCTCGGTGGTCACTGCGCGGCGCGGAGCATCGATCAGCAGCGCCTCCCCCTCGAACCCGAACGGCTGCCCCTCGGTGTCGCCGACCGGCGCCCACGAGTTCCGGTACGACTGGCCGACCTCGGTGGCGGCGACGCACTCCGTCATCTCCCACCCGTCGGGTCCGAGCATCCACTTGCGGATGAGCTCGGGCTCGAAGTGCGCGCGCCACACCAGCTCGCGCGGTCCATCGACCAGCCGGGTGATGCGCACGTGCGTGTCGTCGAGCAGTTCCAGCCGCGTGCCCTTGCCCTGCGCATAGTCGCGGAGATCCTGCAGCACGGCGTCGAGCTGCGCCATGGCCATCTTGATCCCCTCGACCTGACCCATCTCGACGACCTGCTCGAGGGCGTCGACCGAGTCGAAGTGGCTCGTTGTGGTCATGCGGGTGCCGTCGGCGGTGGACTCGAAGGCGAAGGTCATCCGCTGGGCGGGGAAGCCGTCGAGCGGTGTGCCGTTCTCGTCGACGAACGAGTCGATGACCTCGAACGCGTTCGGCGCATCGATCGAGATGAACTCCCACGACCCGGACGACTTCTCCCCGCGCGGACCGTTCATCGAGTACTGCGCACGACCGCCGACGGTGTGGTCCCACGCGGTGAAGGTGGCCGGCCATCCGGGAGGGCCCCAGAAGCGCTCGAGCTGCCGCGGGTCGGAGTAGGCGCTCCACACCCGCTCGATCGGGGCGGCGAAGTCGGCGACCACGGTCATGGTCAGGTTGTCGGCATCGGTGATGACGTCGGTGACAGGCATGTTCAGTCTCCTTGTTCGGTGTTCGTGCTGTCGCTGTTGTCGGACGAGTTGGACCGAGGAGTCTCGGCCAGCAGATCGTCGAGCCGGGCGATGCGCGACCGCCACAGCTCTTCGTAGCGGGCGAGGAGCGCCCTGGCGCGGGCGATCATCTGGGGGTTCGCGCGGACGAGCCGCTCGCGTCCCTCGGCGCGCTTGACGATGAGGTTCGCGGCTTCGAGCACGGCGACGTGCTTCTGCACCGCGGCGAACGACATCTCGTATTCGGAGGCGAGGGTCGAGACCGACTGCTCCCGCTCGATCGTCCGGCGCAGGATGTCGCGCCGGGTCGACGTCGCCAGTGCGTGGAAGACACGGTCGACCTCCGCTTCGCTCAGTTCCCTTTGTGCAACCATTTGGTTGTACGTTATGCCTGTGCGGCGGGTGTGTCAAGGAGGATTCGTGAATCGCGCCTCGGTGTCGGTGCCCCGCGATAGCGTCGCATCACAGCCCACGCCGTCCAGGAAGAGGTCTCCCTTGTCCCGGCACTCCCTCCTCGACGTCGGCGAGCATGACCTCGAGGATCTGCGCCGGCGGCTGCGCAACGCGCGCTGGGCCGAGCCGTGGCCCGTGGAGGGCTGGGAGGCGGGCACCGAGCAGGCGGAGCTTCGCCGGCTCGTCGACGTGTGGCTGAACCGCTTCGACTGGCGCGCGCAGCAACAACAGATCGAGGAGCTGCCCTGGCGGCAGGCAGACATCGACGGGACGCCTGTCGCTTATCTCAGCTTCGATGCCGAGCAGGGAGCGACCGGGGTTCCCGTTCTGCTCACGAACGGCTGGCCGAGCACAGCACTCGAACTCGTGGATGTTGCTCGGCGCCTCGCGACGCCGTCGCGTTTCGCGGGCGATACTGCCCACGCCGCCACGGTGATCGTGCCCGCGCTTCCCGGACTGCCGTTCTCACCGCAACGCCCCCGACTCGGCGTTGAGACGCACGACCTGTGGCACCTGCTGATGACGGATCATCTCGCCTTCCCCCGATACCTCGCGCACGGCGGCGACCTGGGAGCGGGGATCACCTCTCGTCTCGCGCAGGCATACCCCGACGAGGTGGTCGGCATCCACTTGCTGTCCACAGCCGCTCCCGCACACGTGGACGAGGAGTCGATCACCGCCGAAGAGCAGGCTCACCTCGACCGGGTACAGGAGTGGTCGGCGTCCGAAGGCGGATATCAGCATCAGCAGCAGACGCGGCCGCTCACACTGGCGCCAGCTGTCTCGGACTCCCCTGTCGGATTGCTGTCGTGGATCCTGGAGAAGCATCGATCCTGGAGCGACTGCGGCGGCGACGTCTCCTCCCGCTTCAGCGACGACTACCTGCTGACACTGGCGTCCGTGTACTGGTTCACGAACTCGACCGGCACGTCGTTCCGCCCCTACTACGAGCACGCCGCGGGATTGACCTCACGCATAGAACGGGTGGAGGCGCCGACCGCCGTCGCCCTGTTCCCGCACGACCTGGCGTCGCCGCCGCGGAGCTGGGTCGAACGCACGTACAACCTCGTCCGCTACTCCCGGATGCCACGCGGGGGCCATTTCGCGCCGCACGAGGAGCCGGCCTTGCTCGCCGACGACATCTCCGCATTCGCACGCTCACTGCCGCACGCATCCCCCGCGTGAATCCACCTCTCATCGCGGACCAAGCGGCGCGGCGGCATCGATCGCCCCCTCGACTGGTCACAGCATCGACGTGAGCACCCCGCCGTCCGCGCGCACAGCCGCCCCGTTCGTGGCCGACGCGCGGGGGCTCGCGAGGTAGGCGACCAGGTCGGCCACCTCGGTCGGGTCGAGGAACCGCTCCAGCAGAGTGGTGCGGTTCTTGCCGATGATGACCTGCTTCATGGCGTCCGGTGACAGATCCTGCACCTGCGCCACAGCCTCGACCGCCGCAGCGACCCCATCGGAATAGGGCTGGTGCAGCGTCTCGTCTTCGACACGCTCACCGCCGCGCAGGCGCGACAGCTGGGGTCGATCAGCACCCGTATCTCCGCGGCGATCAGTCTTGATCCGATCTGGACACCGGGAGCGGAATCCGGGCGCGACTAGTCCATTCATGTGAATCCACCTCCGCGTTTCAGGCGTAGGCTGGAGTGAAGGACGGACCGTCCGAGAAGATCTCCCGGCACCGTGCCCGCCCGGAAGTGGAGTCCCTCGTGGCTCAGTACGACGTCTCGAACCGCTCGGCGATCGTGACGGGAGCAGGCAGCGGAATCGGTCGCTCGACCGCCCTCCTGCTGGCGAAGAACGGCGCATCCGTCGTGGTCAACGACCTGAACAAGGATCACGCGAACGCGGTCGTCGAGGAGATCCGCGCCGCCGGTGGAACCGCCGAGGCATCGGTCGGCGACGCGACCGATGCCTCGTGGATCTCTTCTTCCATCGAGCTGGCGAACTCGCTCGCCCCGCTGCGCATCGGCGTCAACAACGCCGGCATCGGCGGAGCGTCCGCTCCGACGGCCGAGTACGAGGACGAGGCCTGGGACAAGGTCATCGCGATCAACCTCAACGCGGTCTTCCGCAACATGAAGGCGCAGATCCCCTCGATCCTCGCGAACGGCGGCGGGTCGGTCGTGAACATCGCGTCGATCCTCGGCAGCGTCGGGTTCGCCAACTCCCCCGCCTACGTCACCGCCAAGCACGGCGTCGTCGGCATGACCAAGTCGGCGGCACTCGAGTACTCGGCACAGGGCGTGCGCGTGAATTCCGTAGGCCCCGGGTTCATCGACACCCCGCTGCTCGCGAACATGGGACCCGAGGCGAAGGACTTCCTCGTGTCGAAGCACCCGATCGGACGCCTGGGGCAGGCCGACGAGGTCGCGAACCTCATCGCGTTCCTCGCCAGTGACGCCGCGAGCTTCATCACCGGCAGCTACCATCTGGTCGACGGCGGCTACACCGCCCTCTGAACGAATGGCATCCGACCCCGGGACCCGATTCCCGGTGGTCGGATGCCATCAGCAGCGACGCAGACACCCCCCGATGTCGTCGCTGCGAGCCTCGGCCGTCGTCGCGCACGCCTTGCCCAGGAGCACGTCGGCGGCGGAGGCGAGTTATCAGGCGACCGCGTGCATCGCAGGCGCCGGAGAGAGGAGCGGCGCCAGCTCCATGTCCGTCAGGTCCAGACCGTGCGCAGAGCTCGCTGCGGCCATCATCTTGACCAGCAGCGGGCGCTGAAGCTCGATCTCCTCCGCGACGGCGAAGCGCACGGGAATCGAGGCGTGCATCCACAGCGTCTCCGTGCCCGATCGCGACGTGCGCAGGGTGAGCGGGAACGATTCTCCTCGGCGGAGCTTGGTCACGGTGACGAGTCGAAGGTGGGCGAGTGTCGCATCGTCGATCTCCACGATCTGCGATTCCCCGGCGTAACTGAGCTGGCCCATGAGTCCCTCATTCCTGTGCGTTTTGTACAGGAATTAGATTACTAGTTTAGCTAGCTAAATGGCAAACGAGACTATTCGATCGCATCGATCTCCGCCGTGAGCCGCCGCAGGAACCTCGAGATCACGGCAAGCTCGGCGGAGGTGAACTCCTCTTCCACCCGCGCCACCCGCCGCGAGACCTCGTCCGCGGGCGAGTTGATGTCGCGGAGTGAAGGACGGATCACCTTCGAGCGCCTGTCGTCCGGATGCGCCGTCACCACGATCTGAGCGCGATCGGACAGACGCCTGATCACGGAGGTGATCGCCGCAGTACTGACCCCCAGGTGAGCGGCGAGATCACTCGGAGTCACGGGCGCATCGACCGGGGCCGCTGCGATGAAGCGAAGGGCCGATCGGTCGGTCTCGTTGGGCTGGCGCCCCGCCACGAGGCGCCGCGCGAGCCGCGCCTCCACGCGCAGCAGTTCATCGACGTCGCGGTCGAGCCGAGACGCCATGACCCCCAGACTGTTCCCCATCACACCCCTCATCGATTCCGAAACCCATCTTAGCTCGGAAGTCTTTTTATCTGTCTGACTAGCAAAATCCCGCGTGCATCACACTGTCGCACGGGTGAGAGGATGGATACACCGCAAGAAAGGACGTCATGGTCGAGCGATCCGCACTCGATGACGAGAAGTACATCGACTACGCCGCTCTCCTCGAGCGCCTGGAACGACAGTTCCCCACCGTCCCGCGCGATCGGATCGAGCAGATCATCGTGGCCGAGAACGACGCGATCACGGGCGGCTTCCTCCTGATCGTCCCCGCCGGGGTCGCGACAGGTGCGATCGAGATGCTGACGCGGGAGTCCTCTCCCGTGGCAGACGGAGAGGCGGTGGCCTGATGACCGAGCCCCAGGAGTACGCACGCTCGGGGTACTGGTACCCCGACGCCGAGAGCGCCAGCACCGTCGATGTCCTGAACATGCTGCGGCGTTACCGCGCGGCCGAGACCGCGATGCGTGCGCGCACCCGCGCTTCGATGGGCATGAACGAGACCGACCTGATGGCGCTGCGCTTCCTGCTGCGCGAGCAGCGCGCGGGCCGCATCGTCCGTCCGATCGACATCGCCAGGATGCTCGACATCTCCACCGCTTCGACGACCACTCTCATCGACCGCCTCGAGAAGGGCGGACACGTCCGTCGCGAGGCGCATCCGACGGACCGCCGCGCCGGAGTCGTGGTTCCGAGCGTGAGCAGCGACGAGGAGGTCAGGGCCACCCTCGGTGCCATGCATCGCCGCATGCTCACCCTGGTCGACGAGCTCTCCGACCAGGAGCGGGCCGTGGTCACACGGTTCCTCGCCGGTATGACCGCGTCGATAGAAGAGGCATCCGACCTCGACCAGGAGCTCCGGAATGTCATCCGGGACGAGAAGGGCCCCCACGCGGCGGAGTGACCCCCGCGCTACAGCCCTTCCGCGATCTCCTTGATCGCAGCGAGGCGGCGGTCCCACTCGCGTCCGATCACGTCGAGCTTCGCGGCCGTCGCGGAGAGCTCGGCACCGACGACGCGGAAGCGCACCTCGCGCCCCACCCGAACCGGCTCGACGAGTCCCACCTCCTGCAGCACGGCGAGGTGCTTGGCGATCGCCTGACGGGACACCGGAAGGCGCCCGGCGAGGGCGGATGCCGAGGCATCCCCCTCGCCGAGTGCCGTCAGGATGCTCCAGCGCGTCTCGTCCGCGAGTGCCGCGAACACGGGAAGCAGTGTCTCGGTCGTCACGCTTCGCCTTCCACGAGCGCGACCATCTTGTCGAGCTCCAGATCCCAGCCGGTACGGTGCGACTCGAGGTTGGCCCTGGGGTCGGAGGTGCGCTCGAACCCGCTCTCGACGACCGTGAGCCGCGTGCCGCCATCCGCCTCCTCGAGCGTGAAGGTGAAGACGGTCGAGGTCGACTCGTCGATGCTGTCCGGCAGCGCGCCGAGGGCATCGTCATTGTTCCATCGGTACGTGATGCGCCGCGGCTCGTCGAACTCCTCGACCCGGAGGGGGATCACGTCGTAGTCGGGGAACGTCATCGTGCCGATCGCTCCGACGCCGCTGCCCTCGAGCACCGTGCGCCCGAACCAGCGCGAAATGTGCTGCGGCTCTGCCACGGCTCGCCACACCTTGTCGACGGGTGCCGCGATCTGGATGCTCCGCCGCACCGAGAATGTCTCCTCGTCGACGACGGATGCCTCGTTGTGGGTCATGTTCACCATGATGGGTCCTTTCGGGATTTCCTGCATGTCCCGCCGGCCGGATCAGCCGACTGCAACTCCAGAGTTGCACCTCTCGACTCCATGCGCAACCCTAGAGTTGCAGTACGTCACTGCTCACCTCATATAGCTCACTCTGCATCGCGCCTCACGCCGGCGTCACCTGTCGGAGGAAATCACGAATGCATGAGGAATCGCAGGAAGACCGCCCGGCATCCGTGTTTTCTTCCGCCATCCGGAACCCGCGGAACGCAAGGGCACACCGGCACCCCAGCCGCAGCACCCCGTGCCGGACTCAGACGCGAGGACGCCGCTTCTCGAGGAAGCCCGCCAGCACCACGGCGACGAGGGCGGCCACCGGCGCGACGAGGAGCCCCGCCCGCAAGCTCTCGTTCTCGGCGATGTACCCCACGAACGGCGGAGACAGCAGGAACCCGAGGCGCAGCAGCCACGACACGACCGTGAGCCCGACCCCCGGCCGCAGTCCCGGCAGTTCGTCCGCGGCATGCATCGCCGCGGGGATGAGCGTGGCGATGCCGAAGCCGACGGCCGCGAACCCCAGGATCGTGCCGGGCACCGACGGATACGCGAGCGCCAGCGTCATGCCGACCGCCGCGATGGCGCCGCCGACCCGCGCGACCCACCTCTGTCCGAAGCGGTCCGTGAGCGGATCGCCGATGATCCGACCGATGAACTGCGCACCGACCAGGGCGATGAAACCGAGAGGAGCGATCGCCGCAGCGGCTCCGAGCGAGTCGGCGAGATACAGAGTCGCCCAGGAGTTGCCCGCATCCTCGGCGACGGCGCCGGCCATGGCGATGAGAGTCAGGGCGATGATCGCGATGACGGTGCGCGGCGTCACTCCGCGGCGGAGTGTTCCGGCGAGCTCGGCCGGCTCGGCCGCGGCCTCCTCGTCGACCTCGTCGTCACGGCCAGGGAGGCAGAAGCGCAGGGCGACGAGCGCGACCGTGGCGAACACGGCCGTCGAGATGCCCAGGTGCACGGCCAGCGGCAGCTCCAGCGCGATCGCCACTGCAGCCATCGCCCCACCCAGCACCGCGCCGATGGACCAGATGGCGTGGAAGCCGTTGATGATCGACCGCCCGTAGCGACGCTGCACCCGCAGGCCGTGGGCGTTCTGGGCGACATCGGTGATCGCGTCGGACGCTCCGCCGAGGAACAGGGCGACCGCGAACAGCAGGCCCGACGGAGCGAGGGCCGCCGACAACAGACCCAAGCTCGTCAACACGGTGCCGATCACGGCGATGCGAGCGGAACCGAACCGACGGATGAGTACTGCGGCCAGAAGGCCGGCGGCGATGGCTCCGGCGGGGAATGCCGCGATCGCGAATCCGTACCCGAGGTTGTCCAGCCCCAGAGCGGACTTGATCTCCGGGTACCGCGGGAGGATGTTCGCGAACAGCGCCCCATTGGTCAGGAAGAGCGCGGAGACGGCGATGCGCGCGCGGCGGGATGCCTGGTCGGGCACAGGTCGTCGAATCGATTCGATGGAGGCCATGTCTACGATCGTACGGTGCACAGCAGGCCGCGACCGACACGATCACGCATGTGCCCCCGACAGTGCTCCCGGCGTCGCAGCTCTACTCATCCCCGACGCAGGCCGCAACCCCGTTTCCGCGCGCGCATCCTCGGGCCTACGCTCGTGCCATGTCCGAACTCACCCAGCCCACCGGTCGTGAAGAGGCTCTGCGCGCCATCCCCCGCGACGACGGGACTCCCCCGCGTGCTCTGGTGCTCGGGGCGACCGGCTACATCGGCGGTCGACTGACTCCGCGGCTGCTGAACGCCGGATACCGCGTGCGTGTGCTGGCGCGGGACGCGGCGCGGGCTGCGTCGTTCCCGTGGGGCGCCGACTGCGAGATCGTCGAGGGGTCGGCGGATGATGCGGATGCCGTCGCCGCGGCCATGGACGACGTCGACGTCGTCTACTACCTGATCCACTCGATGTCGGCCGGCAAGGGCTTCGAGGAGAGCGACGAGCGCGCGGCGCAGACGGTGGCAGAGGCGGCTGCGCGAGCGGGTGTGCGGCGGATCGTCTACCTCGGCGGTCTGCATCCGGATGATGCACAGCTCTCCCCGCATCTGCGCTCGCGTGTGCGGGTCGGCGAGATCTTCCTGGACTCGGGAGTGCCGACACTCGTGCTGCAGGCGGGCGTCGTGATCGGATCGGGATCGGCGTCGTTCGAGATGATCCGCCACCTCACCGACGTGCTGCCGTACATGCCGGCGCCGAAATGGGTGCGCAACCGGATCCAGCCCATCGCCGTGCGCGACGTGCTGCATTACCTCCTCGGGGCAGCGCAGGTGGATTCCGACGTGAACCGCGCTGTCGATATCGGCGGCCCCGACGTGCTGCGCTACGGCCAGATGATGAACGGCTACGCGGTGGAGGCGGGACTGCGCCAGCGGGCCATCGCCGCCCTCCCCGTGCTGACTCCGGGCCTCGCTTCGCACTGGGTGAATCTCGTGACACCGGTCCCGCGATCGATCGCCCGCCCCCTCGTGGCGTCGCTGCAGAACGAGTGCATCATGAAGGATCACGCCATCGACGAGCTGATCCCCCAGCCCGAAGGCGGTCTGACCCCGTATCGGCGCGCGGTCGACCTGGCGCTCGGCCGCGTGCGAGGCGACACCATCGAGACCAGTTGGCAGGACTCCGAGGTCTCGGGCGCTCCGAGCGACCCGCTGCCGAGCGATCCCGACTGGGCGGGACGCACCGTGTTCACCGACTCCCGTTCGGTCACGACGACCGCGTCACCCACAGAGCTGTGGCGCGTGATCCTCGGCATCGGCGGAGAGAACGGCTGGTACTCCTCGCCCCTGTTGTGGGCGGTGCGCGGTTGGATGGACCGCATCGTGGGCGGCGTAGGCCTCAGCCGCGGGCGCCGCAGCCGTACCGCCGCACGCGTGGGCGACGCGATCGACTTCTGGCGCGTCGAAGCGGTGGAGACCTCGGATGCCGGATCGCTGCTGCGCCTCCGCGCCGAGATGAAGGTGCCGGGAGAGGCATGGCTCGAGTTGCGTGCCGTGCCCGATGCGAAGGGCGCCCGCTACGAGCAGCGCGCGATCTTCTTCCCGCGCGGTCTCACCGGACGCCTCTACTGGCTCGCCGTGCTGCCCTTCCACGGCGCGATCTTCGCGGGCATGGCAGCACGCATCACGGCCGCCGCCGAGGACCTCGAGACCTCTCCATCGGCGCCGCCCCACCCCGCGGAGACCAGCGACCCCGCCGTCCCAGGCGAACCCGCCGTCCCAGGCGAACCCGCCGTCCCAGGCGAACCCGCCGGGACAGGCGAACCCGCCGGATCAGGCGACTTCACCGCGAAGTCGCCTGATCCCGCGTGAACGCCTGACCCGACGCCCGCAGACGAGGCCGGGGTACCCTCAATCCGCGCGCGGCTGCGGGGCGGGGTCCGGGTCGTTCGGACCGTCTTCCAACGCGGCATCGACAACGGCATCCACTTCCGCGGGAGGGATGATGTCGATCGCCTCGGTCGCGGCCTCATACACCTCGGCCAACGTGTCGTCGACGGTGTCCTCGTCGATCCAGGCGAGGTCGTCCTCCGAGTGGTCGTACTCGACAGGCACGAGGGCGAAGTCGTCGCCGTACTCCTCGAGCCCGGCCATGACGCTGTGGCGGACGGCGGCGCGGGCATACCGGTCGCGCAGGATCAGCGGATCCCGCCGCAGGTCCTTCATGAACGCGATCATCATGAACGTCATGATGATCGCGAACGGCAGCGCCGCGATGATCGTCGCGTTCTGCAGCGACTGCAGCCCGCTGCCCTCCGATCCGCTCACGAGCAGCACCGCGGCGATCACGCCGACCAGCACTCCCCACACCACCGCGACCCACCGCGATGGCTCCGGGCGGCCCTGCTGGGACAGCGTGCCCATGACGAGTGAGGCGGAATCAGCCCCGGTGATGAAGAAGATCGCGATGAGGAGGATGAGCACGATGCTGGTGATGAGCGGGAACGGCAAGTTCTCCAGCACCCCGAACAGCACCTCCTCCGGCGGGTCGACGGTGAGGCCTGCGCCGTCCATCTGCTGCTGGATCGCCGTCGTGCCGAAGATCGCGAACCACACGAGCGAGATGGCGGAAGGCACCACGATGACGACCGACACGAACTGACGGAGCGTGCGCCCGCGGGAGATCTTCGCGATGAACATGCCGACGAACGGCGACCAGGAGATCCACCATGCCCAGTAGAAGATCGTCCAGCTCGACAGGAAGGCCTGCGCGGTCTCACCCTGCGACGCGGAGCGGCCGATCATGGTCGGCAGATCGCCGATGAACTGCACGGCGACCGACGGGATCACGTTCAGGATCAGCAGCGTCGGACCGACGAAGAACACGAAGAAGGCGAGCAGGATCGCGACCACGGCGTTGATGTTCGACAGTGCGCGGATGCCCTTCGAGACTCCGGACACCGCGGAGGCGATGAAGCAGGCCGTGAGCACCGCGATGACCGCGATGAGGATGCCGTTGCCGAGTGGGCCGATGCCGCTGACGAGCTCGACACCGTGACCGATCTGCAGCGCTCCGAGTCCGAGGGAGGCTGCCGTGCCGAACAACGTCACGATGATGGAGAAGATGTCGATCGTGCGGCCTACCGGACCCGTGGTGCGGTTCTCGCCGAGCAGCGGAGCGAAGATCGAGGAGATCAGCGGCGTGCGGCCGCGGCGGTAGGCGCCGTACGCGATGGCTCCACCGACGAGCGCGTAGAACGCCCAGGCCTGCGGACCCCAGTGATAGAGCACCTGGGTCTGCGCGGTGTGCATGGCCTCGAGGGTGTTCGCCTCGACGGTGCCGGGCGGCGGGTTCTCGAAGAACGTCAGCGGCTCAGCGGCACCCCAGAACACCAGGCCGATGCCCATGCCGGCCGCGAAGAGCATGGAGATCCACGAGAACATCGAGAACTCGGGCTCCTCGTCGTCACGGCCGAGCGGGATGCGCCCGTACTTGCTGAAGCCGACGAACAGCATGAACACGAGGATGATCGTGGCGATCGTCGTGAAGAAGAAGCCGAAGTACTCCACCACCCAGGCGAGGACCGTGCTCGTGGTGCCGGCGAGGTTGTCGCCCGCGAACACACCCCAGGCGATGAAGCCGAGGGCGAACGCGGCGGCGACACCGAAGACGAGCGGGTCGGTGCGGTAGGTGCGCCCCGTCTCCTCGACCGAGACACCGGGAACGAGCGCCGGGTGCACGCTGCGCGGCGGGACGGTCGTGATGTCGCGGACGATCTTGCGGGCAGTCTCCGAAGCCTTGGCCGGGAGGCGGTTGGCACCGGTTCCGACTGTGTCCGTGCGCGGACGCGGAGGGTTCGATCCTGCGGAGCGTTCGTCGGGCTTCTCGTCAGGAGTGTCCATGAGAGTCCATTTTGTCATGCGAGGTGCGCGACCGTGTCGGGGCCGAAACCCAGAGGGTCCGCGCGAACCGCGGCGCGTCGGGCAGCGACGCGCCGGGCGGACGATGTCTGCTCTGGGTTTTCGGGCGCGTCGCCGCTAGCGCGAGCGGCGCCCGCCGAACAGCGAGTGCAGCAGCGGGAGGGCGGAGACGCAGACCAGGGTGATGCCCAGGGGCGGCACCGACGGCACGAGCAGCGCACCGCCGACCAGGAACGCCGCGAACAGGACGCCGGAGCCGATGCGGCGCGCGATGCCCTCGAGCCGGTCCAGGCGGCGTTCGAGTCGTGAGGTGTCGAAGGTGACGTTGCCGTCGTCGAGGCGCGTGATGATCTTGTCGATGCGGCCGGGCAACGCCCAGGTCGTGGACATCGTGCCCATCGCCTGGTTCGCGAAGGCCTGCACGATGTTGCCGCTCTCGTCGCGAAGCAGACGGCCGGCGTAGGGCTCTGCCGCATCCCACACGTTGAACGCGGGATCGAGACCGCTGCACATGCCGGAGGTCAGTGAGACGGCACGGATGAGCAGCAGCATGTTCTCGGGCAGCTGCAGCGGGAGCGAGCGCACCATGTCGCCGAACTCCTCGGCGAAATCACGGAACTCGCGCGGATCGACCTTGCTCAACTCGGCGAACCCCATGCCGCCGAAACGGGCGAACAACGTGGTGAGCGCGCGCTCGAGCTCGGCCGTGTCGGCGGAAGGCAGCAGCACGCCGATCTCCTGCGCGGCGGCGACGAGGCCACGACTGTCTCGGCCGGCCACCGCGATCAGGAGCGTGCGCAATCCGTCGCGGAGGCTCGCGGGGATCTCGGCCATCATGCCGAAGTCGATGAACGTGAGGCGGAAACCGCGCCCCGTGCCGCCCTCGACCACCGGCGAAGGCGTGACGAAGATGTTGCCGGGGTGGGGGTCGGCATGCACGAAACTGTGCGTGAACACCTGATCGAACATGACCTCGGCGAACACCGCGGCGACCTCGGACGGATCGATTCCTGCGGCGCGGAGGGCCTCGATGTCGTTGATCTTGATGGCCGTGACATCCGAGAGAGTCAGCACCCGACGGGTCGAGCGCTCCCAGACGATCTCCGGGGTGTCGACGCGGGGATCGTCGGCGAAGTTCTCGCGGAAGCGTTCCGCGCTCGCGGCCTCATGCAGGTAGTCGATCTCCTCGAGGCTGGTCGCGGCGAACTCCTCCACGAGCGCGGGCGCATCCACCCGGTCGGCGACGATGCGCACGCGCGTCAGCCAGCGCGCGACCCGGCGGAGCGCCGCGAGGTCGACCGCCACGATCTCGTCGATGCCGGGTCGCTGGACCTTCACGACGACCTCGCCGAGCCCGGTGTCCGCCGCATCGAGCGCCGACAGTCGGGCGCGATGCACCTGCCCGAGGGAAGCCGCCGCGACGGGGTTCTCATCGAACCAGGCATAGGCACGTTCGAGCGGGATCCCGAGCTCGGCTTCGGCGAGCGCACGAATCGCCGGCGTGGGCACGGGCGGAACCTCGTCCTGCAGCCCCTCGAGCTCCTTCGTGATCTCCGGCGGCAGCACGTCGAGGCGCGACGACATGAACTGTCCCACCTTGATCATGAGTCCGCCGAGTTCCACGGCGAGCACATGGAACCGACGAGCGAACGTCTGCATCCGCTGCCCGCGTGTCCGCTCCGCGATTCGGCTCATGCCGAAGCGGGGCAGGACGAGTTCGAACCACCAGATCTTGAAGAACTCGCGACCGGCGAACGACAGGATGCGACGGTACCTGGCGCGGTGCACGCCGTGTGCCGCAGCATCCGTCATCGCGTGGTCCCTTCGCAGACCCCCACTCGATGCCGCACTGCGCGGTCAGTCCTGCGCGAGGATCGTGTACAGCCTACGGCGGGCCTCGTCGAGGACCTCGATCGTCTGCTGCACCTGCTCAGCGGACCCGCTGCGACCCACCTGGGCAGCCGCGGCGGCGAGGTCGACGCCCGCCTTCGGCAGAGCGTGGAAGCGGGCGTTGTCGCGCTGACCATCCTTGCCGTTCGACGAGACCCAGGGGGCCGGGGTCTCCGAGCTCTCGTCGGCGACCGCGCGGCCGGCTTCGGTGAGCGAGTAGGTCTTACGGCCGTTCTGCTCCTCCGCCTCGATCAGCCCTTCGTCGGCGAGCAGCTGCAGGGTCGGGTACACGGAACCGGCGCTCGGCTTCCACGTGCCGCCGCTGCGCTCGGCGATCTCGTTGATGATCTGGTAGCCGTGCATCGGCTTCTCGGCCAGCAGGGAGAGCACGGCCGTACGGACGTCACCGCGGGCCATGCGCGAACCGCCGGAGGGGCGGGACTCGAAGGACTTCCGGAGCTGGTCCATCGCCTCGAAGATCGCGGATGCCGGTCCACCGGAGCCGGCGCCGAAGCCGGGTCCGCCGAAGAACCCGCCGGATCCGCCGCTGCTGCCGGATCCGCCGCTGCCGCCGAACGGGTTGGAGGGGAATGCGTTGCTCATGATGACCTCCCGCTGTAGGTGTGAACGATACTCAACGATATATCGTTAACCCTGAGCGCGGGGTGGGAGTTCTGGATCCGAATGCCGGGTCAGCGGGACGGCAGCGTCAGGATCTCGGCGCCGCCCTCGGTGATGGCGATCGTGTGCTCACTGTGCGCCGTGCGGCATCCGGTGGCGCTCCGCAGAGTCCAACCGTCGGCATCCGTGCGGAGCTCATCCGTGTCGGCCATGACCCAGGGTTCGAGGGCGAGCAGCAGGCCGGGGCGAAGCACATATCCCCTGCCCGGTCGACCGTCGTTCGCGACGTGAGGATCCTGGTGCATGGTCGATCCGATGCCGTGCCCGCCGAACTCGAGGTTGATCGGGTAACCGGCAGCACTCAGGACAGCTCCGATCGCATGGGAGAGGTCGCCGATACGCACTCCGGGACGCGCGACGGCGATGGCGGCGGCGAGCGCGCGCTCGGTCGTCGCGATCATCGCCAGGTCTTCGGCGGCAGGATTCCCGCCGACCACGAAGCTGATGGCCGCGTCGGCGGCGACTCCTCGCAGCGTGACGGCCAGGTCGAGCGTGAGCAGATCGCCGTCGACGAGCCGATAGTCGTGGGGCATGCCATGCAGCACCGCGTCGTTCACCGCGGTACAGACGTAGTGACCGAAGGGTCCGCGGCCGAATGAAGGCGCGTAGTCGACGTAACAGGACTCGGCGCCGGCGCGCTCGATCAGCTCGCGGGCCCATCGGTCGAGGTCGAGCAGGTTCACACCGACCGCGGCGCGAGCTTTCAGCTCCTGGAGGATGTCGCCGACGAGGGCGCCCGCCGCCCGTGCACGACCGAGCTGGTCGGCGTTCAGTATCTCGATCACGATGTTCCCTCGTTATTCCAATAACAATCCCGGTAATACTATCCCGGTATTAGAATAGGCGCCATGATGGTCCGCCTCCCCCTCAGCCCCGAAGACATCGAACGCGGTGAGCGCCTCGGTGTCGTCCTGCGTCGGGCGCGCGGAGATCGGTCGATGCTGTCGGTCGCGCTGGAAGCCGGGATCTCCCCCGAGACGCTGCGGAAGATCGAGTCTGGGCGCGTGGCCACGCCTGCCTTCTCGACGATCGCGGCCGTGACCGACGTGCTGGGTCTCTCCCTGGACTCGGTGTGGGCGGAGATCGGTTCTCGCGCAGACAGCGACCGCGCACCGAGCATCGCCTCCTGACCCGCGCCGGCGCTTCACCCGCGACAGACAGCCCGAGTCGAGGCCCTCGCGCACACGCCCGGCCGTCGCGTAAGCCCGGTGACGCACACAGGAAGACGTGGTTAGCTCTGGGAGTTGTCGACTTGGGGGAGTGAGACGTTTGTCACAGAGTGATCGACCGGAGATGAGCAGCAGCGACGCGGGCACCATCCGTGTGAGCGTGATCGTACCGGTGTGGCGACCTGGCCCCTCGTTCGACGATCTCATCGCGTCACTCGATCGCCAGAGTCTTGGCACTGCGTCGTTCGAAGTGCTTCTGTGCGACGACGGATCCGGCGAGCCCACCTCTGCTCGGCTGGCCGACATCGCCCGCGACCGCCCCCACGTACGCGTGCTGTCGCTGGCGCACTCCGGGTGGCCCGGCATGCCGCGCAACCACGGCGTCGATGCGGCTCGCGGGACCTACGTGCAGTTCGTCGATCAGGACGACTATCTGTTCGACCGTGCACTCGAGAAGCTGTGCGACTACGCCGACCTGCACTCCTCCGATGTGATCATCGGCAAGGAGGTGGGCATCGGCCGCCGCCTTCCGAGTCGGATCTTCAGCCACGACATCCCGGATGCGGTCCTCGGAACCGACCCGCTGCTCGAGATGCTGACGCCGCACAAGATGTTCCGCACCTCTTTCCTTCGGGCCAACGGCATCCGCTTCCCCGAGGGCAAGGTGCGGCTGGAAGACCATCTCTTCGTGATGCAGGCGTACTTCGCGGCGTCGAGGATCTCGGTCCTGGCGAGCGAGCCGTGCTACGCCTGGGTCAAGGAGCCGGGCAGCGCGAGCTCTTCGCGCATCGACCCGGAGTCGTACTTCCCGCATCTCGAAACGGTGCTCGACCTCGTCGAAGCGCACACCGAGCCGGGAAAGCTGCGCGATCGCCTTCTGCGGCACTGGTTCCGAGGCAAGATCCTCAAGCGGCTCTCGGGCCGACAGATGGCCAGGTACCCCGACGACTACCGTGAACGCCTGCTCGATGTGGTCACGCCCCTGACGCAGGAGCATTTCGGACCCGGCGTCGATGCCGGCCTGGGATTCCCGCATCGGATCCGCGCCGCTCTGCTGCGCGCCGGGCGACGTGACGACCTGTTGGAGCTCGCGCGTTTCGAATCCGAGATCACCTGTCGCGCCGTCGTGACCGAGGTGCACTGGTCTCGCGGTGGCGGTCTGCACTTCACGATCCGCGTGACCCTCACGAGGAGCGGCCAGGACGCGTTCGTCTTCGAATCCGCGGTCGAAGAGTCGACGGACGCCGAGTCCGGATCCGCACGCCCCAAGAAGGTGACGCGACTCATCTCGCTCCCGGCCTCGACGACCGAGGGACTCCCGGAGAACCTCGTGGTCGCCAACCGCGAGCTGCGCAACGACCGGGTTGACCTCTTCCTCCGCGACCGCGACACCGGTGCCGAGCGCCGTCTCGGAGGTCGACTTCCCCGCAAGCTCGACTCCGCCCGCGTGGCGATCGACCCCGTCAAGGTGTTCGGTCCCGACGACGACTCCCGCGGAGGAGCGCTGACCGTGAAGGTCCGACATGCGGGGTGGACTTTCGAGACCCCGCTCGAAGCCTCCCCTGCCGTGCTCGCCCGCGCCGGACGGTCCCCGCTCCTCGCGGGCCGCACCTGCACCCTCGTGGCGACCGACCAGGGCACGGTCCAACTGCACCGCGAGTGGCCCGGCGGCCGGCTGAAGGACCTCGCCGGACGTGCTGTCCGCCGCGTGCGCGCCCTCACCCGGAAGAACTGACGAAGAAGAGCTGACACAGACCGGCTGACGCCGCGCATCCGCACGCGCCCACCGCCGTCGACACACGCCCGCCGTGTCACTGGAGCGCCGCCCGCGCGACGGCGCGCATCGCGGGGGTGATCGAGCCGAACGCGCTCGGCGACGAGAGCGCACAGAGACTCTCGACCACTCGCTGCACCGCTGACACGTCGCCTGACCGAGGCGACCACTCGGAGAACCTTCCGTCACCCGGCCCTTCCTCCACCGCAGCCTCACCGCGCGCGACGACGCCGACCAGCTCGTCGAAGGTCGAGGCGGAGCCATCGGCGACGGCCAGGAGGGCGAGGGTCACGGCACGCGGCCAGGCGCTGGGGAACAGCCTCTCTCTCCCCAGCGCCCGCACGCCGTCGATGATCCGTAGGAATGCCCGCACCTCACCGTCCGCCAGCCCGCGTCCGAGGTTCGTGACCACGACATGCCCGCGCAGCCTGCGCATCGCTTTGGTCCGACGTGCGAGCGACGCGAGAGCATCGGCAGGGTCGGGAAGGCCCGGCACCGCCGTGTCCGGCCAGTCGAGGGCGTCGACGGCATCGGAGACGATCGCGCGGGGCAGCCACCCATCGGTCGGATCCTGATCGACACCATCGGGGCCGATCCGCGCGACGAGCATCCGGATGCCGGCCGTCGCCGACTCCGCGAACTCCGAGCCCGCCGGGGTCTCCTCGAAGGGCACCGGGTCGTTGAGCTCCGCGTCGTCGAGGTGCGCGAGGAGGGCGAGACGACGCACCGGGGAGAGCCCTTGGCACAATGCCGCCAGCGGTGAGAACGGACGGAGAGCATCGCCGCCGACCCCGCAAGCCGCAGGGTCGAGGCGCGGCTGCACCAGGCCGAACCGCTGGGCGAGCTCGAACCCCACATGCTCTGCGCGGAATGCAGGTCGCTGTGTCTGCCAGCTTCCCACCGGCGACGGGAGCACCGGGACGGACTCCGCGTCGACGACGGTGACCCGCGGGTCGCCCATCCGTGTCGCGTATGGCCCGCTGATCACCACGTCGACCACATCGGCGACACCGGGGACCGACACCTGCTGCGTCGGGGCCCGCCAGGGGCACAGGTCGATGTGCAGCGACCGACCCGCGTCCGCTTCGAGCTCGGGCGCTTCCGGATCGAGCCCGAGACTCAGCCGATAGGCCTCGATCAGCCAGTACGAGGGGGCATCCCGAGGCACACCGATGACGCGGGTGAGCTCGGGGCATCCTGAGACCGACATCTCGACATGAAGTGCCCACGTGACGTGGACGTGCTCGGAGAGTTCCATCCGCGCAACGCTAGGTCGTCCCCGGCATCACCCCAGGACTCGAAGCCACCGATTGTCGAGAACTCGATGAAGCCGTCTTCGGTGCAGAAGAGTTGCGAACACGAGCCGTCGGCGGGGCGCGAACTACCGGCGCGCGAGCAGCTCCTCGAGACGCGCGGCCTCCCCCTGCGCCATCGCGTATCCGTGCTCGGACGCGGGGTAAGCGCCGCTGCGCACCTCCGATGCGTACGCCCCGACCCCCGCGATGGCGTCCGTCCGCAGCTCGGCATACCGCTTGACGAACCTGGCGGCCGACCCGTCGAAGAGTCCGAGCAGATCGTGGAAGACGAGCACCTGTCCGTCGGCCGCGCCACCCGCTCCGATACCGATCACGGGGACGTCCAGCAGCGGCATGAGCGCAGCCGTCACCTCGGACGGCACCGCCTCGACGACGATCATCGAGCACCCGGCATCCTGCAACGCGAGCGCATCCTCGATCACGGCCAGCGCGGCCTCGGCGGAGCGCCCCTGCGCACGGTAGCCCCCGAGCGCGGTGGCGGTCTGCGGCGTGAGCCCGACGTGCCCGACGACCGGGATGCCCGCCTGCACGAGCGCCCTGGCGCGCTGGACCGTCGTCCCGCCGCGCTCGATCTTCACGAGGTCGCAGCCGGCTTCCTTGATGAAGCGCTGCGCGGTCGCGATGGCGAGCTCGTCGGAGGCCTCGTACGAGCCGAAGGGCAGGTCGCCGACGAGGAGAGGCACTGTGAGCCCCCGCCGCACCGCCTTGGTCAGCATCAGCATCTCGTCGAGCGTGACCGGCACCGTGCTGTCGTAGCCGAGGACGGTCATCGCGGCCGAGTCGCCGACGAGCACCACGTCGACGCCGGCGGCCTCGACGATCTGTGCGCCAGGGTGGTCGTACGCGGTGACCATGACGATGGGCTCACCGGCCGCCTTCTTCGCCCCGAGGGCGGCGAGGGTGACCTGGGTGCGGGGAGCGGCATGAGCGCTCATGCGCTGACCTCCGTATCGGTTGTCGCCGAGGCATCGGCGACGTGCAGGACGTGGTTGTCGATCAGGCGGGCCGCCCCGATGTGTGCGGCGACCGCGAGCAGGGCGTCACGATCGACGCGGGCGCGGGGGCGCAGCGTCTCGGCATCTCGGAGCTCGAGGTACTCGGGGTCGATTCCGGCATCGGCGAGCACTCGTCTCGCCGTGGAGAGGATGCTCCCCGCGTTCGGATCACCCGCCTCGAACACCGCAGCCCCGGCATCGAGCGCCCGGTTCAGAGCGGAGGCCTGCACGCGGGCCTCCGCGTCGAGGTAGACGTTCCTGGAGCTCATGGCGAGGCCGTCCGCTTCCCGCACGATCGGACAGGCGACGATCCGCACGTCGAGGTCGAGGTCCCGCACGATGCGGCGGACGACGAGCACCTGCTGCGCGTCCTTCTGCCCGAAGTACGCGGCGTCCGGTCGGACGATCCCGAACAGCTTGGTGACGACCGTGGCGACGCCGTCGAAGTGGTGCGCCCCACGACTCGCGCCATCGAGCACGTCGGTGAGACCGGCGACGTGGATGTTCGTCGCGAACCCGTCGGGGTAGATCTCGGACGCGGTGGGAGCGAAGAGGATGTCGACGCCCGCGGCCTCCGCGAGTCCGGCGTCGCGGGCCTCGTCGCGCGGATACGCGCTGAGGTCTTCGTTGGCGCCGAACTGGGTCGGGTTGACGAACAGCGACACGACGACGAGGTCGGACGCCTCGCGCGCGGCACGCATGAGGGAGAGATGGCCATCGTGGAAAGCACCCATGGTGGGCACGAGGCCGATGGTCCCACCCGCGGCTCTGGCTTCTCGGATCGCGGCGCGGACCTCGCGGATCGTGCGGAGGATTCTCATGCCGGGGGCTCCTCGAGTGCGGTGGCGGGTGCGATGGCGGATGCGGTGGCGGTGGGTCGGGCAGCGACCGCGCGCGTGGCTGCGGCCAGCGCGTCGAACAGGTCGTCGAGCTCCAGCCCTTCGGCGACAGCACGCTGGCGTGCGACCGTCTCCTCGTCGCCGCGGGCGATGGGCCCGGTCAGCACAGCGGCAGCGCCGTCCTTCGCCCAGTTCTCGACCGTCTGACGTACAAGCGGAGCCAGGAGCGACCGGGCGACGTCGCGAGGAATCCCCGCATTCGAAGCCAGGTCCTCCGCCGCGTCGAGCACGGTGAGGACGAAGTTCGAGGCGGACGACGCGGCCGCGTGATAGCTCGCACGGTGTGCGTCGTCGACCTCGAACGGGCGTGCACCGAGAGCGAGGGCGAGCTGCTCCGCGACCTCACGAGCTGCGGGCGTATGACCGGCGATCGCGGCACCGATGCCGCGGAACACCTCGGCGGGCTCGTCGCCGGTGAAGGTCTGCAGCGGATGGAGGCTGAAATCCACATCGGTGAGCGCCGTCGCACCGGATACATGTCCGAGGAAGCGCGCATGGGGCCGGGCGATGGCCGCAGCATCGGCGATGGCCGCGTCCGGAACGCTGAGGAGGACGACATCCACATCCGGAATCCGCTCGTCCCGCCCGAGGGGTCCGACGACGCCGAGCTCCGCTGCCCGCAGAGCCCGCGCGAGTACGCGTCCGAGACGGCCGGCGCCGACGATGGCGATGGTCGTCCCTGGTGGGAGAGAGGCGGATGTGTGCATGTCGATTGCCGGGCCGGGTCACGCGGCGCGGGTGCCAGAAGTATCCGCCCGGCACCGCATACGATCCAAATCAGAGAGCAGAGTGCGTACATGAGCACCACATACATATGGCATTCTGGTTACTCTTGTCAACTTTTGCGCGTCCATTCGCTCTCTGGCGGAATCGACGAAACCCTGAGGTGCGAGGACGCACCCCAGGGGCCTCCCGCCCGCCGAGCTCAGTCGCGCGGCCAGACCACGACGATCCCCGCTCCGATGACGGCGAGCGCCGCCGCGCCGAGGAAGAGCCAGGAGAATCCTCCGGTGAGGGCAGTCGCCTCGGAGGCTCCCTCCGCGGACAGCGCCGCGGTGCGCAGACCGGCGACGGTCCCGAGAACGGCGAGTCCGACCGCGCCACCGATCTGCTGACTCGTGTTGATCAGACCCCCGGCGAGACCCGATTCCCCGCCGTCGACGCCGTCCACCGCGAGCTGGGTCGTCGCCACGACAGCCCAGCCGAGACCGACTCCGACCAGGATCGTCGGCCCGAGCAGCTGCGCGAGGAACGTGGCATCGGACGGCGCGGCTGCGAGCCAGGCGAGCCCTCCGGCCAGGACGAGCAGAGAGCCGATCAGGACCGGGCGGGTGCCGACGCGCGCGATGAGGGCGGGTGCACCTCCCGCGACGAGCACGAGCACACCCGCGAGCGGCAGCTGCGACAGGCCGGCAGCGAGCGCGTCGTAGTGGAGCACGGCCTGCATGTAGACGGAGAGAGCGAAGAAGAGCGCCACCATCGCCGCCCCGCCGAGCAGCATCACGATGTTCCCGAGCGCCAGGTTGCGGTTGCGGAAGACCGCCAGCGGCACCAGGGGCTCTGCAGCGCGCCGCTCGATCAGGACGAACGCGACACCCAGCGCGAGCGCCGCTGCGAACAGGATCATCGGCAGCGGGTGCACGAATCCGAGCTGTTCGACAGCACTGAGGGCGCCGACCAGAGCCACCAGAGCCGACGTGACGGTGACGGCACCGGCCGCATCCAGACGCCCGGGGGTGCGGGCGCCGTCGCGGGTGATGAGCAACGGGATCGCGATCAGCACGAGCGCGCCCACAGGGACGTTGACGAAGAACACCCACTGCCAGCCGAGGGTGGCCGTGAGCACACCGCCGAGCAGGACTCCGGCCGCCGAGCCGATCCCGGCGACGGCTCCCCATACGCCGAGGGCCTTCGTGCGCTCATTGTCGTCAGGGAAGAGATGGGTGAGCAGCGCGAGCGCCGCGGGGGCGAGGAGCGCGGCCGAAGCACCCTGGAGAGCCCTCGCGCCGAGGAGCATCTCGCTCGACATGGAGAGACCGGCGAGCGCGGAGGCCGCGACGAAGCCGCCCGTGCCGATCAGGAACACGCGGCGGTGTCCGTAACGGTCGGCGAGACGTCCGCCGAGGAGGAGGAGTCCGCCGAAGGCCAGCACATAGGCGGTGATCACCCAGGCGAGGGCGGCCGTGCTCATGCTGAGCTGGGCACCAAGCACGGGGAGGGCGATGTTCACGATCGAGGCGTCGAGCACGACGAGGAACTGCGCGAGGGCGAGCACGCTGAGTGCGAGCCAACGCCTGGAGCTGCGCGGCGCGGCGGTGGCTCGTGTCGCGGTGGCGGTGGGAGAGGTCATGGGATGCTCCTGTTCTTGTGGGTGGTTGGTTCGGTTCGGCGATGCGAATGAGTGACCACTCACTCACTGTTGACGGCAAGCGAAAGCGCCCTCTCTAGGGACCGACGTCAGTCGGGGTGGGTGATCCGATTGGTCAGCAGGGCGACCCAATCCCCCGGGCGCCCGTCGAGCTGCGTGGTGACGATCAGGTGGCAGAGCTGCCCGTAGGCGATGAACCGCTGCACGGCGCCATCCTCGGCGCGAGAACGCTGTCGGGCGAAGACGGTGATGCGCTCCAGCCCTGCGCGAAGCGCCTCGCCGATGGCCGGGATCTCCGCCACCGACTGCGCATGCACCTGCAGCATGAGCAGCTTCCGGTCGGAGATCAGGCGCGCGTAGGCATCCCCCATCGCGTCGAGCAGACCCTCGGGCGAGGTGTCGTCCGCGGCATCCGCACCTTCTTCGAGGGCGACGAGGATCGCATCGAAGCAGGCTTCCAGGGCGACGACGAACAGCGCCTCCTTACCCGAGTAGAGCTTGAAGACGTAGGCCGGCGAGATCTTGGCCTCGCGTGCGACGTCGGCGACGGTCGTGCCGTGATACCCGCCTCGAGCGAAGGCCGCCAGTGCCGCCGCGGCGACGACGGGCTTGCGGGCGTCTGCCGTGGAGAGGATCGAACTGCGGGTCGTGGACATATGAGTGACTGTACACTCACTCTCTCGACTCGGCAAGAACGTTCCGGCCCGAGGCGGAGTCAGTCGCGCAGCACCGAGTCCAGCAGCCCAGGGAACAGGGCGTCGAGGTCGTCACGCCGCAGCGTGAGCATCCGCCGGCGCCCGTTCGGCTCGTTGCGGATGACACCTGCTTCGCGCAGCACCTTCATGAAGTGCGACTTGGTCGACTTCGGGAGGTTGGGGTCGGTGGCATGACAGGCGGCCATGTCGAGAGGGCCGTCCGCGAGCTGTCGCGTGATGGCGAGACGCTCGGGGTCGCTGAGCGCGAAGAGCACGTCGGTGAGCTGGATCTCGGAGCGCTCCGGGTGAGGAAGGTCGCCAGGCATGGTTCGATAATAGTTGAACAATTGGCGAAACGCGCGTACGCTCCGATAGTTCGATGATTCTCGAACCAAACGAGGAGACGCCATGACCACCACTGAGCCGATCGTCACCGTCCCCCTATCGACGACCACCCTGCCGACGACCACCCCGCAGACGCGCACCCGCTTCGGGTTCGTGCTGGCGATCATCGCGCAGATCCTGATGATGGTCGGTGCGAGCGCGCCGTCGCCGTTCTATCCGGTGCTGGCGCAGCAGATCGGTTTCGCCCCCGTCGTGATCAGTGCCGTGTTCGCGGTCTACGCGGTGGCGCTGCTGCTCACGCTCCTCACCGCCGGTTCTCTGTCGGACCATGTCGGACGCCGACCCGTCGTGATCGCGGGGTTCTTACTGCTCGCCGGAAGCATGTTCCTGTTCTGGCATGCGGATGCCGTGGCGACGCTGTTCCTCGCGCGCATCCTGCAGGGCATCGCGAGCGGGCTGCTCATCTCGGCCCTCTCGGCCACGGTGCTCGACTTCGCGCCGGGCGGCCGCGCGGGTACCGCCGCGCTGTGGAATGCACTCAGCCCCGGGATCGGTCTCGCGCTCGGGGCCCTCGCTTCCGGAGTGATGCTCGACGTCAGCGGTGAGGCCCTGCTCGATGTCTTCGCGCCGCTGAGCACGGCGTACATCGTGCTCGCGGCACTGTTCTTCCTCGTTCCGGAGACCGCACCGCGCAAGCCGGGCGTCTGGGCGTCACTGAGCTTCCGGTTGTCGATCCCGACCGCGATCAGGGCCGACTTCTGGCGGGGCGCTCCGGCGGTCATCGCGGGGTGGGCCACGGGTGGACTGTTCCTGTCGCTCGGAGCCAACATCGTCCGAGGCGAGCTCGGCGGCGAGGCGCACGTCTGGCAGGGGCTCGGCGTGGTGCTGCTCGCCGGCGTCGGAGCCCTGACCGCGTTCACTCTCCGGAAGCTCGCAGCACGGTCGATGGTGCTGTTCGGCACGGCGGCCCTGGCGACCGGAACCCTGCTGTCGCTCATAGCCCTCGGCATCGGCTCACTGCCGTTCTACCTCGTCACGGCCGCCGTGACCGGTATGGGGTTCGGCACCGCGTTCTCGGGAGTCGTCGCATCCCTGGCCCCGCGGATCCCGGCGACCCAGCGCGCCGACACCTTCGCCGTGATCTACCTGCTGGCGTATCTGGCCTTCGGCGTACCGGCCGTCATCGCGGGTGCGCTGGTCGGAGTCGTCGGCTTGGAGGCGGTGTGCGTGGGCTACGGGATCGTCGTCATCTCACTGGCAGGCATCGCGTTCACGCTGCGTATGCGCCGCGCGGCATAGAAGCGGAGGAGCGCGTCAGCGCACGACGAGCTCGGGCGTGATCAGCGCATGCGCAGAGCCGGCCTGAAGGGTGCGCGGGGCGACGATCTCCCCCGTCGGGCCCATGAGGAGTTCGAGGACGGCCGTCGCCACATCCTCGGGCCGTTGCTCGACGCTCGAGAAGCCCAGAGCCTCGGCCGTCGGCGTGTTGTCGAAGCCGATCACGGGAAGCGAGAGTCCGGCAGCGGCGACAGCCAGCAGCGCACCGACCGCGAGTGAGTCGCTGGCGCAGACGAGAGCGTCGGGCACATGCCCCGCGGCGAGCGCCGCGTCGACACAGGCACGCCCGAGAGGAACCCCCTCCTCCGCCGTGAGCCGTTCGCCCTGCGCTCCGGCCGCAGCCATGGCCTCGCGCCAGCCGCGCTCACGGTCGTCGCCGGTCCCCGAGCCCGTCGGCCATCCGAGGAACGCCACCCGTCGACCGTGAGTCAGTGCGTGCTCGGTCGCCGCCCGTGTTCCCGCGGCACCGTCGACGTCGACCCAGAGGTGGCGCGGATCGGCGATATCGTCCTCACCCCACGGTCGTCCGAACGAGATGAAGGGCAGTCCATCCTGGTCGAGGCTGCGCACGCGCGGATCGTCGCGCGAGGTGCCGGTGATGATCGCGGCGTCGATCTCCGACCCCTCCCACAGCTCCGACAGCCGCTGGATCTCCTCTTCCCGCGTACGTGCGGCGTAGACGAGCATGCGCATGCCGCGCTCGCTCGCCCGCTCGGTGACGGCGTGCACGAAACGGTCGAGCACGACACCCGAGATGCCACCGAGATACGGATCGAGACGGATCCCGATGGTCGAGCTGCGTCGCAGCCGCAGTCGTCGGGCGGCCGCATGGCGGCGATAGCCGAGGTCGTGGATCGCCGTGAGGACGCGCTCCCTGGTCGCCGGGCGGACGATGTCCGGGGTGTTGAGCACGTTCGAGACGGTCTGCCGCGAGACGCCAGCGCGCTCGGCGACGTCTTCGACGGTCGGCGCCTTCGCCATCGCACCTCCTCATCCGTGTCCGGGTTGACACTTCCCGCGACTCCCGCTTAGCCTATTCCACGCAGAGTTTGATCGTTCAAATTTCTGCGTCGATCCCGCACGGTCCTCCCGAGACCGTCGCCAGAGATTCATCGAACCCGCAGTGACTCATCAAAGGAGAGAGACCATGACACGGCACACCACTCGCGCAGTCCTCGGCACCGGGGCGGTGCTGCTCACGAGCGCGCTCGTGCTCACCGGCTGCGGCTCCGGTTTCGCCGGAGACGACACCAAGGCCGACGGCGAGGGGCTCACCTCCTCCGACGACGCGCTCACGGTGCTGATCGGCTCCTCCGGCGACGCCGAGACCGCGGCCGTGCAGTCGGCTGTCGACGCCTGGTCGGCCGAGTCCGGCACGAAGGTGAAGCTGCAGACCGCGAGCAACCTCGACCAGGAGCTGTCGCAGGGCTTCGCCGCCGGCGACCCCGCCGACCTGTTCTACCTCTCCACCGACCAGGCCTCCGGCTACGCCGCGAACGGATCGCTCAAGGCCTACGGCGACCAGCTCTCCAACAAGGACGACTTCTACCCGTCGCTCGTCGAGAACTTCACGGTCGACGGCACGTTCTACTGCGCGCCCAAGGACTTCTCGACGCTGTCGCTCATCATCAACACGCAGATGTGGACCGATGCCGGCCTCACCGACGCCGACCTCCCGAAGACCTGGGACGACCTCTCCGCGGTGGCACAGAAGCTCACCACCGCCGACCACGTGGGCCTGGCCTTCGGCGCCGAGTACCAGCGCGTCGGCGTCTTCATGGCCCAGGCCGGTGGCGGTCTCGTCGACGACGGCACGGTCATCGCCGACGACGCCGCCAACGTCGAGGCCCTCGACTACGTGAAGTCGCACCTGGTCGACGGCACCTTCGCCTACGCCAAGGACGTCGGGGCCGGCTGGGGCGGCGAGGCCCTGGGCAAGCAGTCCGCCGCGATGGTCATCGAGGGCAACTGGATCACCGGAGCGCTGTCGAACGACTACAGCAGCCTCGAGTACACGGTCGCCGAGCTCCCCGAGGGCGCGGGCGGCAAGGGCACGCTGCAGTTCACGAACTGCTGGGGCATGGCTGCCGACAGCCCGAACCAGCAGGCCGCCCTCGAACTGGTCGAGTACCTGACGAGCGCCGACAGCCAGCTGGCGTTCTCGAAGGCGTTCGGCCCGATGCCGTCGATCAAGTCGGCCGCCGACGAGTGGACCGCCGCGAACCCCGAGCTCGCCCCGTTCCTCGCCGGTGCGGATTATGCCCAGTTCCCCCCGAACCAGGCCGGCACCGCCGACGTGATCGCCGACTTCAACTCGCAGCTCGAGTCGCTGAAGACAGCCGACCCGAAGACGATCCTCGACTCCGTGCAGTCGAACCTCGAAGCGGTCGTCGAGTAACCATGGCGGTCAAGGCAGCGTCTCGCCGCGGTGGGGCCTCCGGGCTCCGCCGCGGCGAGGCGGCAGCCGGATGGCTGTTCACGGCGCCGGTGATCGTGATCCTCGGTGTCTTCCTCCTCATCCCGGTGCTCATGGCGCTGTGGGTGAGCGTCTCCGACTGGGGCGGCCGCGGCAGCCCCCTCTCCGGATCGGTCTCGTTCGTCGGTGCCGACAACTTCTCGGCCATCCTCACCGACGGCGGTCTCGCGACCAAGGACTTCGGCACCGCACTGCGCAACAACGCCTGGTACGTGCTGCTCGTGGTCCCGCTGCAGACCGCGCTCGCCCTGTTCCTCGCGATCCTCGTCAACCGCGCCATGCTCCGCGGCCGCGGCTTCTTCCGCACCGCCTACTACTTCCCCTCCGTGACCAGCACCGTCGCGATCACGGTGCTGTGGATGTTCCTCTTCACCTCCAGCGGCGCCGTCAACGACATGCTCTCCTGGTTCGGCATCAACGGGCCCAACTGGTTCAACGATCCGCGCGGCATCCTGCATCTGGCACTCGGCACGGTCGGCGTCGATGCCGGTCCCGCGGCGCTCACCCAGGGCGGCACACTCGGAGTGTCGTGGTGGGAGTGGCTCGCCGGTCCGTCCGTCGCGATGAGCGCGTACATCCTGATGGCCATCTTCACGACCTCCGGCACGTTCATGCTCATCTTCCTCGCAGGTCTGCAGAACCTCGGCGCCGACGTCGATGAAGCGGCCATGATGGACGGCGCGAACGGCTGGCAGCGCTTCTGGCGCATCACGCTCCCGCAGCTGCGCCCGACCCTGTTCACCGTGCTGACCCTCGGCCTCATCGGCTGCTGGCAGGTGTTCGACCAGATCTACACGGGCACGCGGGGTGCGCCGAGCAAGACCACGCTCACCCCCGCCTACCTCTCGTACCAGACCGCGTTCCAGAACCAGGAGTGGGGGCAGGGTGCGGCGATCGCGTTCATCCTGTTCGTCATCATCGTGATCTTCACGCTCCTGCAGCGCTGGGTGCTGCGGGACCGGCCTGTGTCGAAGCGTCGCATCCGCGCGTACCAGTCGTCCAAGGGAGCATCCTCATGAGGCGGCTCTCGTCGAAGCAGCTGACCTGGCAGATCGCCCTCTACGCGCTGTTGATCATCCTCGCGATCATCTACATCTACCCGTTCCTGATCCAGGTCGCGACGAGCTTCAAGACCGATGAGGATGCCGCGTCCAGCGGGATCACGCTGATCCCCGACGTCTGGACGTTCGCGGCGTACGAGCGCCTGTTCCGCAACTCCGACTTCCCGTCGTGGTTCGTGAACAGCGCCATCGTGACGATCTTCGTCACCGCGGGTCGGGTGTTCTTCAACTCGCTCGCCGGGTACGCGCTCGCCCGACTGCGCTTCCGCGGGCGCGGTGTCGTGTTCGCGGCACTCGTGGCGGTGATGTCGGTTCCCACCGTGGTGCTGCTCATCCCCAAGTTCCTCGTGATCAACCAGCTCGGCATCTTCAACTCCTATGCCGGGATGATCCTGCCGCTGCTCGTCGATGCAGCAGGGGTGTTCATCATGAAGAACTTCTTCGAGTCCATCCCCGAGTCGGTCGAGGAGCAGGCGCGCATCGACGGCGCCGGCACGTTCCGACTGTTCTGGTCGGTGGTGCTGCCGATGGCGACGCCCGCACTCGTGACGATCGTGATCCTGTCGTTCCAGGGTTCCTGGAACGAGCTCAGCCACTTCATCGTGTCGACCAACGACCCGGCCCTGACCACCCTGACCAAGGGCGTCGCGTCCCTCGCCAGCGGTGGACTCAGCCAGGGCACCCAGTATCCGCTCAAGCTGGCGGCCGCGCTCATCATGACGATCCCCGTCGCCGTGATGTTCTTCGTCTTCCAGCGCCGCATCATGAACTCCACAGAAGGAGCCGTCAAGGAATGACCCCCACCCCGCCCCTCCAGCCGTTGCTGGACGACGCCGTGATCATGCTCGAGGCGCCGACCCAGGCCTGGTCCGACGACATCGGCCGCATGGGTACCGCACCGATCCACGGGATCTACCACGGCGACGTCCGGCACATCCGGAGCATCGAGATCACCGTCGACGGCACCGCGCTCGAGTCCATCGGGTGCGTGTCGGCGGTGCCGCAGCAGACGGTGCTGACCGACCTGCTGCGCGGGCTCGACGACGAAACGGCCGACCCGAAGGTGCGGATGGACCGTGATCGCCGGGTCGCCGCCGGTGCGTTCTCGGAGCGGATCACGATCACCTCCCACCTCGACGCACCGGTCGCCACAGCGGTGACCGTGCGGGTGCTCCCGGACTTCGCGCCGATGCAGGAGGTCAAGGCGGGGCTGGGTACCGAGGCGACGTGGAGCTGGGACGGATCCATCTGCCGTGCAGGCGAGGCGTCGTTCACGCTCACCGCTCCCGAAGCCGCGGTGACGCAGGACGGGGAGGCTCTGATGCTGCGGTGGGATGCGGTGGTGCCGCCACGCGGATCCGTCGCCCTCGGCTGGGCGGTCGACCTCGACGACCCGACGCTCGTTGTCACCGCTGCCCGTCCGTCGCGGGCTCCGCAGCCCGCCGTCCCCGCGGATTCGCGCGCTGCCCGCTGGATGGCGCAGGCGACCGCCGACCTCTCGGCGCTCCGCCTCGCGCTGCCCGACCATCCGGACGACGCGTTCTACGCCGCAGGAGCCCCCTGGTTCTTCACTCTCTTCGGTCGGGACTCGCTGTGGGCAGCCCGCCTCGCCCTCGCGGTCGACCCCGACATGGCGGCCTCGACGCTGCGGGTGCTGGCCCGGCTCCAGGGCACCGGGCACGACGCCTCGACGGCCGAGGCTCCGGGCAAGATCGCGCATGAGCTGCGCAGCGGCGCCCTGTCGTTGCCGAACGAGGGCGTGCACCTGCCGCCGCTCTACTACGGCACGGTGGATGCGACCCCGCTCTGGATCTGTCTGCTCGCCGACGCCCACGCCGAGGGCATGCCCGAGCGAGAGGTGCGGGCACTGCTCCCGGCACTTCGCGCCGCGTTGACGTGGATGACGGTGCACGGCGACGCCTCGGGCAGTGGCTTCATCGACTACGCGGACGAGTCGGGCCACGGACTCGCAAACCAGGGCTGGAAGGACTCCGGCGACTCGATCCAGTGGCGAGACGGACGCCTGGCCGAGGGCCCCATCGCGCTGAGCGAGGTGCAGGGCTATGCGTACGAGGCTGCTGTGCGCGGTGCGGATCTGCTCGACACGTTCGGCGAACCCGGCGGCGCTGAGCTGCGGGCGTGGGCTGCCGACCTGCGCGAACGTTTCCGTGCTGCGTACTGGATCACCACGCCAGAGGGCCGCTACCCCGCGATCGCCCTCGACGCCCACGGCGCCCCGGTCGACACCCTCACCAGCAACATCGGACACCTGATCGGCACCGGCATCCTCGACCCCGAGGAAGAGCGGGCCTGCGCCGCACTGCTGACCGCTCCGAGCATGTCGAGCGGCTACGGCATCCGCACCATGTCGACCGACGCTGCCGGATACTGGCCGCTCAGCTATCACGGTGGCAGCGTGTGGGCGCATGACACCGCGATCGCCGCGCACGGCATGATCCGCGCCGGGCTCGATGCCGAAGCACGCGTGGTCGCCGAGCAGTTGCTCGACCTGGCGGAGGGGTTCGACTACCGCGTGCCCGAGCTGCACGCAGGTGATGCGCGCGTGCCCGGAGGCGCGCCCCTTCCCTACCCCGCCGCGTGCCGCCCGCAAGCGTGGTCGGCGGCCGCGGCCGTCGTCGTGACGCAAGCCCTGGGCTGACACCCGGACGGATCGGACGAGCGATCGGCTGAGCGCCCGCGGGCCTCAGTCGATCGCTCGTCCGTCCTTCCAGACGGTGTCGACGAGGGGAACGCCCGGCCGGTAGGCGAGGTGGATGCGGGTCGGCGCCTTCAGCAGCACGAGGTCGGCTCTGGCGCCGGGCGCGATCACGCCGACGTCGTCGCGGCGCAGTGCCTTCGCCCCGCCCGCCGTCGCGGCCCACACGGCCTCGGCCGGGGTCATCCCCATGTCGCGCACGGCCACGGCGATGCAGAACGGCATCGACGAGGTGAAGCTCGACCCCGGGTTCGTGTCGCAGGCCAGCGCCACGGTCACTCCGGCGTCGATCAGGCGTCGGGCGTTCGGATACGGCTGCCGCGTCGAGAACTCCACCCCCGGCAGCAGAGTGAGCACGGTGTCGGAGCCGACGAGCGCGTCGATGTCGGCGTCCGTCAGATAGGTGCCGTGGTCGATCGAGGCCGCACCGAGCTCGACGGCCAGACGCACGCCCTCTCCCGGACCGAGCTGGCTCGCATGCACGCGGGGGGCGAGTCCGCGCGCGATGCCGGCTTCCAGCACCCGCCGCGACTGCGCGACCGTGAAGGCGCCCGTCTCGCAGAACACGTCGATCCACTTCGAGTGCGGGGCGCACGCATCGAGCATGGGCCCGGTGACCAGTTCGACGTACTCGTCCGAGCGGTCGGCGAACTCGGCGGGTACGACGTGTGCGCCGAGGAAGGTCACCTCGGGCGTCACCTCTGCCGCCAGGCGCACCAGGCGCTCCTCGTCGGCGACGCTCAGCCCGTAGCCGCTCTTGATCTCGACGGTGGTCGTGCCCTGCGCGAGCATCTCGTCGAGGAAGCCCCGCAGGCGGGCGCGCAGCTCGTCGTCGCTCGCGGCGCGGGTGGCCGCGACGGTCGAGCGGATGCCGCCGGCCGCGTACTTCTGCCCCGCCATGCGCGCCTCGAACTCGACGGCGCGGTCGCCCCCGAAGACGAGGTGGCTGTGGCTGTCGACGAATCCGGGAATCATCGCGCGCCCGGCGGCGTCCACGACCTCGTCGGCTTCCGGTGCCTCTGCCGCGGCACCCACCCAGGCGATCCGCTCGCCCTCGATCAGCACCGCTGCGTCGGCCAGCGTCCCGGTGCGGTCGTCAGCCGTCGCGACGTTCGTCGTCAGTTCCGCGATGTTCGTGATGAGCGTCGACATGTCCTCACCCTCTCAGAGCATCGGCACGTTCAGGCCGCGCTCGCGGGCGACGTCGCGCGCGTGCTCGTAGCCGGCGTCGACGTGGCGCATCACACCGGTGCCGGGGTCGTTCGTCAGCACGCGCTCCAGCTTCTGGGCGGCGAGGTCAGAACCGTCGGCCACCGTCACCTGACCGGCGTGGATCGAGCGGCCGATGCCGACGCCGCCGCCGTGGTGCAGCGACACCCAGGAGGCACCGGACGCCGTGTTGAGCAGGGCGTTCAGCAGGGGCCAGTCGGCGATGGCGTCGGAGCCGTCCTTCATCGCCTCGGTCTCGCGGTAGGGCGAGGCGACCGAGCCGGAGTCGAGGTGATCGCGACCGATCACGATAGGAGCCGAGAGCTCGCCCGAAGCGACCATCTCGTTGAACTTGAGTCCGGCGAGGTGGCGCTCCTTGTAGCCGAGCCAGCAGATGCGGGCGGGAAGCCCTTCGAAGTGCACCTTCTCCCCAGCCTTCTCGAGCCAGCGGTGCAGGGCGGCGTCTTCGGGGAAGAGGTCGGCGATCGCCCGGTCGGTCTTGTAGATGTCTTCCGGGTCTCCCGAGAGCGCAGCCCAGCGGAACGGCCCTCGTCCCTCCTCGAACTGCGGGCGGATGTAGGCCGGCACGAATCCGGGGAACTCGAATGCCCGGTCGAACCCGCCCAGCTGCGCTTCGGCGCGGATCGAGTTGCCGTAGTCGAACACCGCGGCGCCCGCATCCTGGAACGCGACCATCGCCTCCACGTGCGCTGCCATCGATGCGCGCGAGCGGCGAGTGAAGTCCTCCGGGTCGCGCTCGGCCTCGGCCTTCCAGTCCGCCACCGAGGTGCCGAGCGGGAGGTAGGCGAGCGGGTCGTGGGCGCTGGTCTGGTCGGTCACGATGTCGATCGGCACCCCGCGGCGCAGCAGCTCGGGGAACACCTCGGCCGCGTTGCCGACGACACCGACCGAAAGGGCCTCTCCGGCGTCCTTGGCGGCGACCACGCGGGCGACGGCCGCGTCGAGATCGGTCGTGTACTCGTCAAGATAGCCGTGTTCCACGCGGCGGGCGAGGCGCGACTCGTCGACGTCGACGATCAGCACCGCCCCGTCGTTCAGGGTCACCGCGAGCGGCTGAGCGCCGCCCATTCCCCCGGCGCCGCCGGTGAGGGTCAGGGTGCCGCGCAGCGAGTCGCGGCCGAGCGAGCGGGCCACGGCGGCGAAGGTCTCGTACGTGCCCTGCAGGATGCCCTGGGTGCCGATGTAGATCCACGATCCGGCGGTCATCTGCCCGTACATGATGAGTCCGAGCTCTTCGAGCTTGCGGAACTCGGGCCACGTCGCCCAGTCCCCGACCAGGTTCGAGTTGGCGATGAGCACGCGCGGGGCCCACTCGTGGGTCCGGAACACGCCGACCGGCTTGCCCGACTGCACGAGCAGGGTCTCGTCCGGTTCGAGCTCGTCGAGGGTGCGCACGATCGCGTCGTAGGCCTCCCAGCTGCGGGCGGCCTTGCCCGTGCCGCCGTAGACGACCAGGTCTTCCGGATGCTCGGCGACCTCGGGGTCGAGGTTGTTCATGAGCATGCGCTTGGCGGCTTCGGCGCCCCAGCTCTTCGCGGTGCGCTGGTTGCCACGGGCAGCGCGGACGACTCGCGATCCGGAAGCGGTGCTTTCTGATGAGACGTTCTCAGCCATGAGTGTGCTCCTTTGCGATGCGGGCGACGTCGCCCGACTGGACGAGGGCGGTGACGGCTTCCATGTCCGGGGAAAGGAAGCGGTCGGGTCCAGGACCGGCGGCGACAGTGCGGACCAGGTCACGAACGGCTCCGGTCGCGGGTCCGGCCTGCAACGGCGCGCGCAGATCGAGGGCGCGGGCGCCGGTGAGGATCTCGATGGCGAGCACGCGGCCGAGGCCGTCGATCGCGCGGCGCAGCTTGCGGGCGGCGGCCCATCCCATCGACACGTGGTCCTCCTGCATGGCGGACGACGGGATCGAGTCGACCGAGGCGGGGACGGCGAGGCGCTTGAGCTCGGAGACGATGCCGGCTGCCGCGTACTGCGCGATCATGAGGCCGGAGTCGACGCCGACCTCGTCCGCGAGGAACGGCGGGAGTCCGTGGCTGCGGGCCGGGTCGAGTGCGCGGTCGGTGCGACGCTCGGAGACCGAGGCGACGTCGGCGACCGAGATGGCGAGGAAGTCGAGCACAGCGGCGACCGGAGCCCCGTGGAAGTTGCCGTTCGACTCGATGCGCCCGTCGAAGGTGATGACGGGGTTGTCGATCACGCTGGCGAGCTCGCGTCCGGCGATCAGCGTCGCGTGGGCGAGGGTGTCGCGGGCGGCGCCGTGCACCTGGGGCGAGCAGCGCAGCGAGTAGGCGTCCTGCACGCGGCCATCGTCCGGGCCCTTGTGGCTCGCGACCATGGGGGAGTCGCCGAGGAAGGCGCGGAGATTGGCCGCGGACTCGGCCTGGCCCGTCTGTGCGCGGAGGGCCATCAGGTCAGCGGCGAACACGGCGTCGGTGCCGAGCTGCGATTCGACCGACATCGCCGCGGCGATGTCGGCGGTGAGCAGGAGCGTCTCGAGGTCGTGCAGGGCGAGCACCAGCATGCCCAGCATGCCGTCGGTGCCGTTGATGAGCGCGAGCCCCTCCTTCTCGACGAGAGTGAGCGGCTCGATGCCCGCGGCAGCCAGGGCGTCGGCTGCGGGGACCAGTGCGCCGGATGCGTCACGCACGTCGCCTTCGCCCATCGCGGCCAGGGCGATGTGCGCGAGAGGGGCCAGGTCGCCCGAGCAACCGAGCGAGCCATACTCGCGCACCACGGGGGTGATGCCCTCGTTGAGCAGGGCGGCGTAGGTCTGCACCACGACCGGGCGCACGCCGGTTCGCCCGGAAGCGAGGGTCTGCAGGCGCAGCAGCTGGAGTCCGCGGACGACCTCGCGCTCGACCTCGGCGCCGGTGCCCGCGGCGTGCGAGCGGATCAGGCTGGCCTGCAGCTGCAGGCGACGGTCGGGGGCGATGAAGGTGGTCGCCAGAGCGCCGAATCCGGTGGAGACACCGTAGTGCGGGTTCGGGTCGGCGGCGAGGCCGTCGATCACCCGGCGGGTGTCGGCGACGCGGGCGAGAGCTTCGGCGTCGAGCTGCACGGGGGCATCATCACGGACGACGGCGACGACATCGGCGGGCGACAGCGGGGCCGCTCCGACCAGCACGGGGGCGAGTTCGGTCATGGTTCGATTCCACACCCGACGGGTCATGCGGGACACCCGTTCGTGCGATGCTTTGTCTGTGATCCCAGACATGCGCTCTCCGGCTCCGGCGGCCCAGGTACCCGCCGCGGAGAACACTCTGCGCATCCTGAGCTATCTCGCTGGGCGGCCGGCCCCCGTCGCGGCGTCGGCCATCGCGCGCGAGCTCGACCTGCCGCGGTCGACGGTCTATCACCTGCTCTCCGCCCTGGCGACGCACGGGTTCGTGCTGCATCTGCGGGAGGACCGGCGCTGGGGACTCGGGACGTCGGCCTTCGAGCTCGCCGGCGGGTACGCCAGGCAGCAGCCGCTCGCGCGTCTCGGCCGTCCACTGGTCGCCGCGCTCTCCGACCGCCTCGGTGAGAGTGCGCACCTCGCGGTGATGAGCGGCGGGGACGTGCTGTACATCGTCGAGGAGCGGGCACCGCGGCGGCCGGCCCTGGTCACCGATGTGGGTGTGCGGCTTCCGGCCCACCTCACCGCGTCGGGGCGGGCCATGCTCGCGGCGCTCCCCCGCGAACAGGTGCGGGCCCTCTATCCCGATGTCTCGGCCTTCCCTGACCGCACCGGTGTGGGTCCGCGCACCCCGTCGGCTCTACGCGAGGTGCTGCGCGAAGTGCGCGCTCGCGGGTATGCGACGGAGGACAGCGAGGTCGCCGACGGGTTGCGCAGTGTCGGGGCCGCCGTCCGCGATCGCACCGGCTGGCCCGTGGCGGCCGTCGCCGTCACGTGGGCGGGCGACGCGGTGACGGAAGCGGAGCTCGCGGATGCCGTGCGATCCACCGCCGACACCCTGCAGACACGCCTCACCCGCTGACGTCGTCGACATGTCGCAGGACTGCGACATCGTCGCGACAGCCTCGCCACACCCGGTCGATACGCTCGTTCCATGACCACCGCACGCACCTCCGCCCGGCGCTCCGTCATGACCGCTGGCCTCGTCACCGCCCTCGCTCTTTCCGGCGGCGCCCTCGCCGGCTGCGCTCCGCAGACGTCCGCCGCTCCGAAGCCTCGCCCGACGTCGGCCCCTCCGGCCGCAGCCGCGACGGTCGACACCGTGCCCGGGTATGACGTGGGGCAGTTCCCGCCCGTGCCGCTGTTCGTGCTCCCGGATCTGTCGCTGCTCGACACCTCGGCGTCGGCGTTCACGATCGAGGTGAACGCCGCCCTCGCCGGCATCCCCGGGGTCATCGCGACGCCCGCGCACTGCGACGCGACGGGTGCGGTCACCTCCGGCAACGGCAGCGCCTACCTCTACGGCGATGGGTCCGGGGCGTTCACGGGACCCGACGGCACGGTGCAGAACTTCGGCGACGGGTCCGGCACCTCGACGATCAACGGTGTGACGATCCAGAATTTCGGCGACGGGTCGGGCAACTACTCGGACGGGGTGGTCACGATCCAGAACTTCGGCGACGGCTCCGGCAACTACACGGACGCGACCAAGACGGTGCAGATCTTCGGCGACGGGTCGGGCAACTACACCGACGGCGACGTGACCATCCAGAACTTCGGCGACGGCTCCGGCAACTACGAGGGCCGCGGTGTGACGATCCAGAACTTCGGCGACGGGTCCGGCAACTACACCGACGGCGACCTGACCATCCAGAACTGGGGCGACGGCACGGCGAGGGTCAACGGCGAGGACGTGGAGGCGGATCCGCTGCCCGAGGTTCCACGGCTGGGGGTGTTCCCGCCGCTGGGCGCTCTCGCTCCGCTCGAGTCGTGCGGCACGACGCTCACCTTCGAAGACGGAGTGCTCTTCGACTTCGACCGCAGCGACATCCGCCCCGATGCCGCCGCGACCCTCGACGCGGTCGCCGAGGTTCTCAGCACCCTGAAGGTCGGGGAGGCGGTCGTCTCCGGGCACACCGACGCGATCGGCGATGACGACGACAACCAGCGCCTGTCCGAGGACCGGGCTGACGCCGTAGTCGATGGACTCACGAGTCGCGACGTGAGCACCCGCTTCACGGCCGAGGGCTTCGGTGAGAGACGGCCGGTCGCCGCGAACGAGATCGATGGCGCGGACAATCCGGCGGGACGACAGCTGAACCGTCGCGTCGAGATCTTCATCCCGGCGGCGCTCTGATCCGCGCATTCGCGGAAGTTCCCCGGTACGAGAGGATGGACACCATGCGACGAACGATTCCTCGCTCTTCACGGCGCATCGGCGCGCCGGCGACTCTGGCCACACTGGTGCTCGTCGGAGCGCTGACCGGGTGCACGGCCACGATCGTGGACCGGGCGAAGGACGGGACCGATTCGGCCTCGTCAGGGTCGACATCTGCCTCTGAGCCATCCAGTCCGGCGCCGCCTACCGAGCCGGACACGGCGGAGCCGGACGACTCCACGAAAGCCGGGGGCGAGCTCTCCGCCGCGAATGCCGCCGACCGCGAGCGTCTTGTCGCCGCGGCGACGACGACGATGCCGTGCCCGACCGACACCTTGAATCAAGACGGCGCCGTGATCCGCGTCGAAGGGTCGTGTGCCGACCTGGTGATCGACATCGACGCGGGCGTGGTCATCGCCGACGACGTGACGAACCTCAGGCTCTCGGGGTCGGGCACCGTCATCTACGCCGAGACCATCGATTCGCTCACGGTCACCGGGAGCGCGAGTGTCGTCTATTGGACAGGTGAGACGCCCGCGGTCGACGATCGCGGCACCGCCAACACCCTGGTGCACGGCTGAGGGCGAGAGCGGTCGCGCATGAGCACATCTGAGCGTCCCCGCATCCTGCTGGTCGACGACGACGAGGCGATCACCGGGGCACTGGCCGCGTTCCTCGGGCGCAGCGGATTCGAGGTGCGCGTCGCGGGCGACGGGCGGGCCGGGCTCATCGAGGTGGAGCGCGACGTGCCCGACCTGATCGTGTGCGATGTGCTGATGCCGCATATCGATGGACGCGAGTTCGTGCGGCGAGTTCGGGCTCGCCAGTTGTGGCTGCCGATCATCCTGCTCACCCAGGTCGGGGAATCGTGGGAGCGCAGTGCCGCGCTCGACGAGGGCGCCGACGACTACCTCAACAAGCCCTTCGATCCGCATGAGCTCATCTCGCGCATCAGGGCCGTGCTGCGTCGGACCGCGCAGGGAGCGGGATCGTTGCGGTCGGCCCAGCGTCTTCGCGCGCTCGACCTCACCCTGGATCGGACGGCGCGGAGGGTGTGGCGCGAAGGCGTCGAGCTCACCCTGACTCCCAAGGCGTTCACCCTGCTCGAGTACCTGATGCTGCATCCGCAGGAGGTGCACACGCGCGACCAATTGCTCGCCACGCTGTGGGGCTTCGACTTCGCCTCATCGAGCCGGGCCGTGGATCACCGCATCGCGGAACTCCGACGCGTCGTGGACGACAGCTCCGCGGATGCGCCGTTCATCGATACGGTGCAGGGCATGGGATACCTGTTCGCCCCGAAGGTCACCGCGACATGAGCGACCGCGCAGGGGTCGCGCTCGGAGTCACCGCGGCTGTACCGGTGGCCGTGTGCACACTGGCCGCGGGCGGGATGCTGCTTGCCGGCGATGAGCGGGCCCTGGTGCTGGAGACGACGTTGCCCGGCGCGGTGTTCGCTGCGGGACTGGTCCTCTCCGCGGGGCCCGCGATCGGCCTGCTCGTGCGGGGTCGGCGCCGCCGCCGGATCGCGGCGGCCCAGGAGCAGCATGCCGCAGAGATCGCGACCGCAGTCGCCGCCGCGGCTGAGCACGAGCGGGCGAACCACCGGAGGTTCCTCGCCCGGCTCGATCACGAGCTGAAAAATCCCCTCACCGCGATCCGCGCCACCGCCGTGGCCGCGCAGAGTGCAGGAGAGGGGTCGACTGTCACGGTCGGCGTCGCCCCTGCCACTCACGAATCGACCGGCGCAGGGCAGCCTGCGGGCTCGGACGATGCCGGCGCGTGGCGCACGATCGACGCGCAGGCGCAGAAGCTGAGTGGACTCGTGCGGGATCTGCGCAAGCTCGCGGAGCTCGAGACGCGCCCCTTGGAGAGCGAGACCGTCGACGTGGAGGCGCTGGTCGTTGAGGCCATCGAGGCGGTCGGACAACAGCACCCGGCTGCACGTGCGCGGATCTCCTTCGCCGTGACGCGGGTGCCGTGGCCGGTGCCTCCCCTACGTGCCGACCTCGACCTGTTGTCACTCGCGATCGACAATGTGCTCGGCAACGCGGTGAAGTACTCGACGGACGGACCCATCGAGGTGCGGCTGCGTGAGGACGAAGGCTGGGCTGTGCTCGAGGTCGCCGATGCGGGGCGTGGAGTGCCGGCGGCGGAGCTGCCTTCGGTATTCGACGAGCTCGCCCGTGCGCAGAACGCGCGGGATGTGAGCGGCTCCGGGATCGGTCTGACCCTCGTCGCAACGGTGATGCGCCGGCACGGGGGAGATGTGTCGATGCGTTCTGTTGAGGGCGCGGGCAGTGTCGTGACGCTACGCCTCCCGACGCACGCCTGAGGCGCAGTACGCGGCTTCGACGAAGCACCCACGCGGGTACTTTCGTGGATGCCCCGTTAACGCAAGAAAGCCACCCAGCATTGGGTGGCTTTCTTGTTTAAAAGGAGTCCGGCGGTGTCCTACTCTCCCACAGGGTCCCCCCTGCAGTACCATCGGCGCTGTGAGGCTTAGCTTCCGGGTTCGGAATGTAACCGGGCGTTTCCCTCACGCTATGGCCGCCGAAACACTATTGATGTTTCAATCAAACACATAACAAAGTCATTGTTGTTATGCGGTTCTCGACCGTACATCGAGAACCACTCAGTGGACGCGTAGCACCAACAAACGGTGTGTTATCAAGTCATCGGCTTATTAGTACCAGTCAGCTGCATGCATTACTGCACTTCCACATCTGGCCTATCAACCCAGTAGTCTGGCTGGGAGCCTCTCACCCGAAGGTATGGAAATCTCATCTTGAGGCCGGCTTCCCGCTTAGATGCTT